>JAFGLR010000089.1 GCA_016927955.1 Dehalococcoidales bacterium | reverse complement strand
TCTACTATGGAACATGATGCGGAATGGGATGCTATGGTTATTTGGAGGGCTAAACATATTTGACTATCGGATGTGATGGGTAATATCATAGGTATCATTAAAGAAGAATGCCGGCCATTTTACTGTAAATTTTATGGTAAATCTCAGGTATTATATTTCGTTATGATTATTGGAGGGTAGCAAAAATGGCTAAAAATAAATTTGAAAAATTACTATCACCGATTAAGGTAGGTCAGTTGACGCTGAAGAACCGGCTGGTAAGGAGTACCCATGAGGCACGTTTTCCCACGTCCGGTGGTCATATAACCCAGCAATACATTGACTACTACGAAGTACGGGCTAAAGGTGGCTTTGGGTTAGTGAATGTAGAAGCCGCCTGTGTCGACCCGCCTCGAGGTGCCCATGGCCTCGATTGTATTCGCATTGACGATGATAAATACCTGCCAGGATGGCGTGAATTAGTCCAGGGTATTCACAAGTACGACTGCCGGACATTTTTGCAGCTATTACATTATGGACCATGGCATCCGGGAGCATTTACAGGTATCCAACCGGTAGCTGCTTCAGACGTGTCGACAATGCTTGCACCGGGGCTTAAAGGGGACTCGCCGAGAGCTCTAACCATCGCTGAAATAGGAGAGATTATCGATAAATATGCTCTCACGGCGGTCCAGGCCCGAAAGGCTGGTTTTGACGGCGTGGAGTTGAATGCTGCCGGTTCTCACCTGCTGGATACCTTCTTATCCCGTTCTTATAATAAGCGCCAGGATGCCTATGGGTGTGCCGACCTTAAAAGCAGGTCCCGAATCGTGGTTGAAATCATTAAGGCAGTTAAAAAGAGCGCCGGGCAAGATTTCCCGGTCAGCATTATGATGAACGGTATGGAATATGGAGACCCCGATGCCACAACGGTTAAGGAAGCTCAAGAGTTTGCTCGCATATTTGAAGAGGCTGGCGTCGATTCCATCGAAGTGAGATTCTGGTGGGCCCATAAAACATTTTCAATGTGGCCCGACCTCCTTTACCAGACAGTACCTTTCGAAAAATTACCAAAAGAGCTTGATTGGAGACATAAAGGGGCAACAGGATTCTCTTCCCTGGCGGCAAACATCAAAAAGGTAGTCTCGGTACCGGTTATGTCGGTGGGCGGGTACGACGCAGTACTAGGGGAGAAGGTTCTGCAAGAAGGAAGGGCAGACCTGATTGTTATGGCCAGACGCACCATCGCAGACCCGGAATATCCCAACAAAGTTGCTTCAGGAAAAATGGAGGATATTACTCCGTGTATCGGGTGTATTTATTGCGCTACTCGGCTGGCCTCTGATGTGGAGGACCACGGAGGTATTCGATGTACGGTAAATGCGGCGGTGGGGAAAGAGCGGGAATATGAAATCAAAGAAGCCACGAAGAAGAAAAAAGTTATGGTAGTCGGCGGCGGACCATCCGGTATGGAGTTGGCCAGAGTGGCAGCTCTGAGGCGGCACGAAGTAATGCTCTATGAAGGAGGACGTAAACTGGGTGGTGCGATGTCGGTGGCTTCCCTGATAAAGGGGGAAAAAGAAGACCTGGACGCCTTGATTCGCTATTTTAATGTCCAACTTCCCAAGCTGGGCGTACAACTCAAGCGGGGTGTAGAGGTTACCCCGTCATTAATCAAGGAGATTAAACCGGATGTGCTCATTCTTGCCACAGGAGGCTCTTACGTTGTTCCGGATATACCCGGAAAGGATAAACCCATCGTAGTAAATATGAGCGACCTGAGCCGTATGTTGAAACGTTATCTAGGGTTCTTTACTCCCAAGACTCTGAGACGGCTGACGAATATTTGGATGCCCATCGGTAAAAAGGTAGTTATTATGGGTGGCCGGATTCATGGCATCCAGCTGGCCGGGTTTCTAGCTGACCGACGCAGACAGGTTACCGTCGTGGACACAGGCTCGGAATCAGAGTTAGGAGAGGGGATGGAAATGGAGAGGAAGCTTACCCTTCTTGTTCATTTAAATGAAAAAGGGGTGAAACTCATAACCGGAGCCAAGTATGAAGAGATAACGGATAAAGGTCTGGTCATCATTGATAAGGAAGGGAAGAAACTAAGTATCGAAGCAGATACCATCATACCAGCCCTGCCATTGAAACCGAATGCCGAGTTACTCAAAGAGGCAGAAGGAGAGGTAGCCGAAATCTATTCTATTGGCAGTTCCAGTAATCCCGGACTGATAATAGACGCAATCGCTGACGGTTCGCGTATTGCCCGAGTTATATAGGACCGGATCTTTCCTCACTATTCCTTAAGATATTACCTGAGGCTTTTATCCTTCCAATATGCCCGTTGCTGCACCGACCGGTTGAAGGAGATGGCTTCGGGTCGAGGTCGGACTTTACCAATGCAACGTTACTTTATAATTTCTCATAATCAGAACCACCGTTAAGCTATTCGTAAGTCTACGGAGTAAACGCGTTGACGCTGACGGTAAACAAGTCTACTTGGGGACGCTTGATTTCATCCAGGGGAAACCGGTCAATTAGCTGACCGTTAGTGCCCAGCGAACATGCTTTCACACCGTAGCTTGTTTTAACGTATTCAATAAACCGAAAAGTCTTCTCATCGGCCAGCGGTTAGTTGTGCAAATCAAAAACGAATTCTGAAAAACAGGACTCCACACCCGCCTCGTTGACTATTTTTTCGGAATAATACCTCCTCCATTCGCCCCTGCGGCAGGCGCTGGCTGACTTCCAGATAGGGACAAAAAAGGCAACGGCCATTATAGGCGGAATTAGTCTGAATTTGCAGCCTGTAGGGATAAGGCGTGACCCGACCCCTTACCAGAAAACGGAGATATGCGCCGACCCCAAAAAGGAGGGTATTCGTAGTCAAATAGTGGTTCAATTAAATATTCCCAAAAATCATTGAAAAATTTTCTCAGTATTGATTGAATCGTAACCGATTTTCAAGATGGAAATTACCAATAATATTTCACGCCATAGTCCCGGGTTGTTTATTTTAGATATCCAGCGATATAATTCAAATAAAGTTCGATTCTAATAGTACCAATCGAAAAACAGGAGAAAATCTGTTGATACGAAAGCGACGCTTGGAAGAGATAATAAAACGGATCGGCAAGCGAAGTCTGTTATGGCTGGGCTCCTGTGGTACCGATGCTTCCGGTCTCCTTCAGATTCCCCAATTATCCGATATTTTCGCTATTACCGCACCACTTAATACGGCTGAAAATATCTCTGAAGTATCCCTTGAAACAATGCTGCAAAAACGGGTTGATTTACTTACATATCACCTCGACCAAGATAATTCTGAGGAAGCTGCCCGACTACACCGACTGCTATTTAACGTCCTTAGTAAACCGGTGGTTGTATTTAGGGATAAACCGGATCACTTTTTTACCTCCGCTTATTTACCACAAGCAGAAAACGTCGAATGCCTCGGGATAGTTCCTGAAAGGCAGGCGGCATTTGATAGTAAGCCCTGGGTTGAAAGCGAACTGAGAAAGTCTGGAGTTCGAACGATACCGTGGCACTACTACGGGAAATACAATATGAGAGAATTTACCCGTCGCCTCAAGAAAGGGTCCAATGTCGTGCGTCTCAATGCCCTATCTGCCAGTGGAGGCGGCACCGATATTACTATCGTCCGTGAGCCGAATGAAACGGATTTTTCATCTCTTATTCATCATAATTCCCTCTACGCTGTCTCCCGTTATCTGGAACCGAATATTCCGCTGAATGTTAATGCTTGCGTGTTTCGAGATGGGAGCGTATCTTTACACGGGCCCTCGTTACAGCTTATAGGTATTCCGTCATGTACGATTCACGCTTTAGGTTATTGCGGCAATGACTTCGCCCAGATTCGCAATTTAGAATTAAGCATATTAGATGAGCTGGAAATTATGACCGTCCGGGCTGGTAAATGGCTGGCAGGTATGGGCTATATCGGTGCGTTCGGTATAGATGCAATTGAGCATCAGGGCCACGTCTACTTTTCTGAAATAAATCCACGGTTTCAGGGATCCTCAGCATTGTCAGCAGAACTTGACCGGGAAATAGACCGGCCCGACGTGTATCTCAATCACGCCTCTGCCTTTTTCGGTTTGTCCCCGCCCCCACATGTACCGTTAAGAGAACTGGCCAAACAACAAAGAGGGGTTTCGCAGATAACTTGCCTGAACCTAAACGAGCAATCCGTATTCCGTCAGGATACCAACATCAACAAATGGGATGACGTTACTTACAAACTTGTACCGGCCCCGGAGGTAGAAGTGGCGGTTAACGGAAAGCTCTTCAAGGCAGTATTCGACGGTAGCGTTACAATAGATGGACAGTCCATTCTTGAAAGGTTTAATAATCGGATTTCATACATGGCGAGTCTATTCTCGCCGAAAATATCGCGTAAAAGCGCTGAGCATAGTATAGATTAAAAGGCCGTTCCGTATATCGGCACATTCTACAACCTTGTACTCTAAACTGATTAGAATGGAGCGAAATCCTTATGTATAACTGGATAGCTAAAAATATCTTAGCCCGAGCTCTCGATTATCAAAGGGGGACCCGGACAATCGGTTGCTTACATGACCTCGAAATTAGCCAGTGGTGGCCGAAAGACCGGATTTTAGCGCTGCAAAGAGAGCGGCTGAGTCGTCTTCTCCGCCATGCCTATGACAATGTACCCTATTACCACCGTATTTTCGACGAGAGGGGACTTAAACCCAGTGATATTAAATCCGTTGAGGACTTGGCCAAACTGCCGTTGTTGGACAAACGGATTATCAGACGTAATTTCGACCTTATTAAGGCCAGGAACATTCCGGCTGAGGATTTTCTCCCGCTATCCACCAGCGGTTCAACAGGGGAACCGCTCTTATTTTACAGCACAAAAGTGGACCGCTATAACTGGGGATATGCCAGAACGTTAAGAGCGCGAAGGTGGGCGGGCTACGACATAGGCGACAAAGCAGCCGAATTCGGTGCCATCCAGACCGATATTACGACTCTAAAATTTTTTACAGACGAGACCAAACGGTATTTTACCAGAGTGATGTTGTCCGACGTGCGGAGAATATCCGACGCCACGCTACCCCAGATAGCCCGGAAGTTGGTATCCTACAATCCGAAATTCCTTTTCGGCTACCCCAGTGCTCTCGATTTACTGTCACGCTATTTTCAAAAACACGGCCCGGTAAACCTCCGTTTGGAGGCTGTAATGACTAATAGCGAGCAGCTTTACGATTACCAGAGAGAACTATTCCGCAAAGTTTTTAACTGTGAAACATATAGTCGTTATGGTTCCTGGGAAGTGCATGTCGTAGCGGCCGAATGCGCTGAACGTAATGGTTATCATATTGCTGTAGAAGACGTCATCGTGGAAATCGTCGATGACGCCGGTAATCCCTTGCCCCCCGGGGTAACCGGCCGCATATTACTAACCAACCTGCACAATTATGCCATGCCCTTTATCAGGTATGATATCGGCGACACAGCCGCGCTTTCCGATAAGGCCTGCCCCTGCGGTCGAGAGGGTTTGCCTTTGATGGTAAATTTAAACGGCCGGGCGGATGCCGTTATTTTTACCCCTTCCGGGAAATATATCCCGGGCCGGGCACTGCCGGGAGGACGTTTTTTTGCCGGCCTGGGTATAGCTAAATTCCAAATAGTGCAGGAAAGCGTGGACGAACTCGTCTTTAATATCGTACCGGATAAATATAACAACCCGGCACCGCAAGACCTAATATCCCGGGAAATTGAAGTCTGTTACCGGCCGATTCTGGGGCCGGAGGTGGCTATTAAAGTGCAGTTTGTCAGCCAGATACCACCGGATAAGTCCGGCAAGATGAATGTTATCGTTTCAAAGTTACAAAAATAGCCAGATTCTCAATCACTAAATACTAACTACTTATTCTGCTCCATTCCGGTTTTTACCGAAAATCATGTATTTTTCGTTTCCCTGGTTCCCGACTTCCGTCGGGATGGATGTAAGATTGTCTGTTATTTACTGATATTTTCCGGTAAACCTGCTATAATAGCATCCAACACGGCTGTCTTGACTGACTGTTTTTTTATTGGAAGTTAGTTAATATGTTGGCTTTTAAACATCATGTTTTTATCAAAATGATGGTAATCCTTATCATTATGATGACCTTGATAAGTTTGATAGTATGTTTAATTAAACATACATCTTTGGCTACCACAGGATTGGTAACATTAATTGTTTTGGGAGCTACAATAATCGGCTCGATATTAGGTTGGTTAATAGTGTGGTCCGTTAGTAAAATATTCCGTCACCATCAAATTGATAACAATATTCTTCATAATATTGAGAAAATCAATGAAGAACCACCAGAGATAATGGAAGGGATCCAATTGGAATACGAAGTAACCCCCGAAAATATAATAGCATATCAGATATATAATCAGGAGAGTTCCCCCAAATTGGGGCGATTAACGAAAGTCCTTAGGTGGGGGATGCTTATAAGTGTTTTCCTTGAAATAATTGCTGCTATTCTTATAGGTGCCTTTGGCGGTGAAAAATATATATTTTTAATTTCTGTTATCTGTTTTGTAGCCTTGGTGACTCTTGTTTGGTTTATATTTTCCCCTTCATTTTTCCGTATAGCCGCTAAGGCAGATGTCATGCGAAACTATACTAAGGGGACGAACACCCTAATAGGAAAACATCTTCTTTCCATCACCTTAGAAGGAGTGTCAGACACTTCTAATATGGGAGAATCCAAGATTCCTTGGACCAAATTAGATTATATAGAATCAACAGATAAGTACTTATTTATGAAAGTATGTGGTTCGGCACCTTATTATAGTACCAAGGCGAGCATTTACTAACGACGAAGCTTTCAGATGGTTCATTAAAACGGCGAAATTCTTCCGACAAGCTGCTATGACAAGCTATCAACTACCAAAATAGTAAGGTGGGTGGAGTGAATCGTAACCCACCTTACTATTTTTTTCGACAACCTTTCGATAACTCCCCCTCTCTTTGCATAACTTTTCTTTATTTGTTGATAAGTCCTGAACCGCTTGTGCCTGCTTTTTATGGTACATTTCATTTGAAAAAGTTATCCGTGCCTATCTTTGCTATGATGAGTGTAAACGGGTTAATATTATTAAGGTTATAGTTACATTAAGATAATGAAATAGAAGAAGATATTAAATAACAGATGTTTGATAAGGTAGAATTAACAGCGATAGCCGGTAAAGGTGGTGACGGAACCGTAGGATGGCGCCGGGAGAAGTTTGTACCGCTGGGCGGTCCGGACGGTGGTGACGGGGGTAACGGCGGTAATGTGATAATAAAAGCGGACAACAGCATTTCCGATTTCCGCTTTTTCCGCAACCGGGGCATTTACCGGGCGGAAGCCGGCAAGCGGGGCGGTAATAAGAAAATGCACGGCAGGTCTGGTGAAGACCTGGTAATATTAGTACCGCCGGGCACGGTAGTCTTGCCGAAAACTCAAGTAGGGAGCGAGCAGGATATTATAGCCGACCTCGAGCAGGACAAGGACGAAGTAATCATCGCCCGCGGCGGTAAAGGCGGCTTCGGTAATACCCATTATAAGAACCCGGTGCGTCAGTCTCCCCAGATAGCCCAAAAAGGCGAACCCGGCGAGGAGATTTCTGTTGTCTTAGACCTGAGGTTAATTGCCGATATCGGCATCATCGGCTATCCAAACGTGGGAAAATCATCGCTGCTGGCGGCAGCATCCGCCGCCAATCCTAAAATTGCAGATTATGCTTTTACAACCAGAGAACCTATCCTGGGCGTTGTGGACACGGGTAAGGACATTTTTGTTTTAGCCGAAATTCCCGGCCTGATTGTAGGTGCCGCTTTTGGTAAGGGCCTTGGACATGACTTTCTGCATCATGCGTTACGCACCAAGATATTTATCCACTTAATCGACGGTCTTTCAAAGTCGCCGGTCGATGATATGATAGCGGTTAATAACGAGCTTACCCTGTTCGACTCGAAGCTGGGGCAAAAGCCGCAGCTAGTGGTCGTCAATAAAGTGGACGTCAGGGAAGTTCAAACACGTATGCAGGAAATCAGAGACAGTTTTACAGAAGCCGGGGTGGATATCCGGTTTATCTCCGCGGCCACCGGCGAGGGCGTCAAGGAATTGATGCAGGAGGCTTATGACCGGCTGGAGGCTTTTATCGCGGCGGAAGTGAAGCCGGATGAGCCGAAGAAGGTCTTCCGTCCCCAGCCGAAGGATACCGGTCTGAAGGTGAAAAAAGAAGATGATATCTTCGTTATCGAATTACCGAACCTGGCACGGATGGTTTCCGACACCGGAGAAAATACTTATCAGTTGGTCCATCACGTACAAGCCCAGTTAAAACGCCTGGGGTTGAACCACGCGATGGCAAAAGCCGGGGCTAAACCCGGCGATAAAGTCCGGTGCGGCAGCGTCGAGTGGGATTGGTACCCCTCATGAAAACCGGCGTCTTCGGCGGTACTTTCGACCCCATCCATAACGGCCATCTGGCCATTGCCGAAGAGGTCCGGTCACAGGTGGATTTGCAGGAAATCTGGTTCATGCCCGCCGGCCAGCCGTGGCTGAAAGCGGAACGGCCAATATCGCCCGCCGCACAAAGGGTGCAAATGGTCGAACTGGCAATTGCCGGCAAGCCTTATTTTAAACTTTCGCTTGTGGAAGTAACCCGGCCGGGCCCCAGCTACACTATCGACACGATTCTGGAACTCAGAAAGCAGCTTAAAAAGGCCGAACTGTATTTCATTTTAGGGTGGGACAGTTTACTGAGCCTGCCGCTGTGGAAAGACGCCCTCCGACTGATTACGCTATGCCGGCTGGTAGCCATCCCGCGGCCGGGTATCGACCTGCCCGACCTGACCGTATTAGAACAATCCATTCCCGGCATTACGCAGAAAGTCATAATGCTGGAAAAGCCCAACCTTGATATCAGTGCCACGGAAATCAGGGAAAAAGCCGCGGCGGGTAAACCCATCGGGAAATTGGTACCAAAGTCAGTCGCCGATTATATTAAGAAAAATAAGCTGTATCGATAAATCCGGCTGCTTATACTTTCCGCAGGCCCCTGTAGCCTTGGTTCTTTGACCACCTGCGCCGGAATGAGATATAATTTAAGTGTTGGGTTTGTTAAACGAGGGGTATGCATTGCACGAGAAGTGTGGCGTTTTCGGGGTATATTCTCCCACTGAAGATGTAGCCCGTCTTACCTTTTTCGCTTTATTCGCTTTACAGCACCGCGGCCAGGAGAGCGCCGGCATCGCGACCAGCGACGGTACTAAGTTGCAGTTATACGCTAAAATGGGCCTGGTTTCCCAGGTCTTCGATGAAAATACACTCAGTCAGTTAACCGGCCATTTCGCTATCGGCCATAACCGCTATTCCACGACCGGTTCCAGCCGGGTTTGTAACGCCCAGCCTTTTATTATCGGTGACGATGCGGACGTTCTGGCGATTGCCCATAACGGAAATATTGTCAATTCGGAGAACCTTTACCAGGAACTGCAGGCTAAAGGATATGATTTCACCAGTACAACCGATACGGAAATCATCGGCCGGCTTATTATTTCATCACCCGAAAAGAGCTGGGTGGACCGCATTAGATATGCTATGCGACGCCTGCAAGGGGCTTATTCATTAACCATTCTCACCAAAGATGCCGTTTACGGCGTACGAGACCCCTTGGGTGTGCGCCCGCTCTGTCTAGGCACCGTCGACCACGGTTATGTCATCGCTTCGGAAAGCTGCGCCGTCGACCATATCGGAGCCAACTTCGTCCGGGAAATTGAGCCGGGCGAAATTGTCGCTATCGATAAAGACGGGATTAAGAGTTATAAAGAACACGCCGTACGGAAGGCATTATGTATCTTCGAGTATATTTATTTTGCCCGGCCGGATAGTGTCATCAACGGCAAGCTGCTTTATTCAACCCGGCTGGCAATGGGAGCCGAGCTGGCAAAAGAATATCCGGTAGACGCTGATATGGTAATGGGCGTTCCGGATTCTGCAACTGTGGCAGGTATCGGCTATGCACACCAGTCGGGTATACTTTACGGTGAAGGGCTGTTGAAGAACCGCTATGTCGGCCGTACCTTCATTGAGCCGGACCAGCGGATACGTGACTTGGGCGTCAGGTTGAAATTCAACCCCTTACCCCAGCTTTTGGACGGCAAGCGTCTGGTCGTTGTCGATGATAGTATTGTACGCGGTACGACTACTCCGAAAGTCATCAGGATGCTGCGGCGGGCGGGTGTGAAAGAAGTCCACCTGCGGATTTGTGCCCCGCCGATTATCTCCCCCTGTTTCTTCGGCGTGGATATGGCGACCCGCTGGGAGTTGATTGCCGCTCAAAAGACAGTTCCGCAAATTAAGAATTTTATCGGTGCCGATTCACTTGGTTATCTCAGCCTCGATGGGCTAATCCGCGCCGTCGGTCAGCCGCGGGAAAACTTCTGTACAGCCTGCTTTACCGGCGAGTACCCTGTACCGGTACAGCTTCAGATGGATAAACTGGCACTGGAAACCAGGGCGAAAAAAGCAGTCTCTCTGACTACGGAACGGCGGTAATTCCCACCCCTTTACGAGCCTAGTTTATATTGCATATTATCATTGCGAAATGCTATCATTGGCTTGGCTTCAGGAAACACTCAAACCGGGAGGAAATTGCCGATGAAAAGTACGTACGCAGCGGCCGGTGTCGATACCGATAGTTCGGCTCGCATTAAAAAAATCATCGCTAACCTGGCCAAAACTGCCAGCCGTCCCGAAGTACTCAGCGGCGTAGGTTTTTTCGGCGGCATGTTCGAACTCAAGGGATACCGCCGGCCGGTATTAGTCTCCAGTGTCGACGGCGTGGGTACCAAGCTGAAGATTGCCGCTGGTTTAAATAAACATGATACCGTTGGCATCGATATCGTGAATCATTCGGTTAATGACATCTTCACCGGCGGCGCCGACCCGCTTTTTTTCCTCGATTATATTGCGATGGGTAAACTCGTGCCGGAAACGGTAGCCGCTATCGTCTCCGGACTGGCCAAGGCCTGTAAAGATGCGGGCTGTGCCCTTATCGGCGGGGAAACGGCCGAGATGCCCGGCGTTTACCGCGGTAATGATTACGACCTGGTCGGGATGATTGTCGGCGCCGTAGAAAAAGATAAAATCACGATGGGCCGGAAAATCATCGCGGGGGATGCTATCATCGGCTTGCCTTCCAGCGGCCTGCATACCAACGGCTATTCGCTAGTGCGGAAAGTCTTCGGCGAGACGAAAAAGTCATTAACCAAGTACTATCCCGAACTGGGGCGTACGTTAGGTGAAGCCCTGCTGGAGCCGCACCGCTGCTACTATAACCAGTTAAAACCACATATTTCGTTAGTTAAGGGTATGGCACACATCACCGGAGGCGGACTAATAGGTAATGTACCCCGGGCATTACCGGCCGGCCTGATGGCAAAATTCGATACTAAGAAATGGGAAGTATTGCCTATCTTTGAGCTTATCCGGAAAACCGGCGAAGTCGAATGCGGTGAAATGTTCCAGGTCTTCAATATGGGTATCGGTATGGCGGTTATCTGTGCCCCGGAGAAAGTAAATAGTCTCTTAAAGAAAGTGCCCGGCGCGAAACTGGTCGGCGAGGTGGCTAAACAGACCGGTGAAGTGCGGGTAATGATTGACCGTAAAGGCTACAAGAAAGACAAAGTTGCATAGACAAAGGAGGGTTTACTTTGAAACGGATAATTACGATAGTATTTACTCTGCTTATAATATCAGTATTATTTATAACAACCGGCTGCGGGTCAGTGCCTACCGAACCGGAATACTCCGATGCGATGACGGAAAATGTGCTTATCGCACTGAACGAGGGTAATTACGCTAAATTCAGCCAGGACTTTGACGAGGCGATGAAAGGTGCCCTGCCGGAAGCCAGCTTTACGAGCCTGAAAAGCCAGTTAGCCGATTTGATGGGCGATTATGTTTCCAAAAAACTCGAAAAGGTAACGGTAACGGACGAATACACAACCGTGGTTTACACGGCTGAATTTACGAAAAATGATAATGTCACCGTAACTATTGCTTTCCATACGGTGGATGGTGAGATACTGGTTTCCGGTTTGTGGTTTAAGTAGAGGTAAGAGCATTAGATAAATGAACGTGCTGGATTTTTTTGCTAATCCCTCGTTTGCCGGTATCGGCCTCTCAATAGTCTTCGGCGTTGTCTGGCTGGCCGCCCTGGGGGCCTGGCAGTGGCGGGGTAAATGGCTATGGGTAAGCCTCGCCGGCATTGTCGTTTTCCCGGTTTCCATCGGTATTTTTCAATCGCCCCTGCAGACTGTAATCGGCAACTTTTTCCTCAATCATTACGGCTTGCCAACTTACCTGGATTGGATATTCCTGATGGGTATCCCCGTGGTTCTGGTTAGCGGCCTGATACAGGAAGGGTTTAAAATGCTCCCGGCAGTGTTATGGTGGTGGGGGCAAAACAGGCAGCTTCGTCCGCAAACCGGTCTGGCTATCGGAGCGATGGTAGGGGCTGTTTTCGGAGTCGTTGAAGCCCAATGGGTGCTTAACCAGGTATTTGCGTACGGTTTTACGTGGGATTATATTGCTGTATACGGAATAGATGCTATATGGCCGTTCTGGGAACGGTTCTTTACCATAGGTTTTCACATTGCCCTTGGAGCGTTAACCGGTTATGGGCTGGCTAGAGGCAAAGGCTGGCAGTTCTACCTGATAGCCTCGGGTATTCATACGCTGGCTAATTATTCCACGCTTTTCTACGCGAAGGAAATGCTGACGGTCGTCCAGATTGAACTGGTTGTTGCCGTTATTTCGGTCATCGTCTTCGGAGTAGTTTTGTGGCTGAGGTGGAGGAAAACGGAGGAAATTGGCGGGGGTCGAACCGCAAAAGAATGATATAGTCATACCCAACGAGTAATATCTGCTGCCCTGACTAAAGATAGCTTCCGGTTGCAGGTAAGATTGTGTTAGAACTATATTTTTTCATCCTCGGCCTGGTTAACAGTATAATATTAATTAGTATCTTTTTAATTCGCCGGAACCATCTGGTGTTTTTAGAGCGATACGGGTGGGTATATTTTCTCCTGGCAATTCCGGCGGCTTACGGAATATTCCTCGTAGTATATGAACAGAAACCCGTTCAGTACGGCATCTTCCTCGGTATTTTTATCGCATTTTTGGCTTTAGAATGGCTTTTTGATTGGGTATTAAAAATTCCCTTCCGTGAAAATATGAAGCGATACTGGAAATTAGTAATACCCTATATAGCTCTCTATTATGCGATGAATTATGGTTTTGCGGTAATGCCGTGGAAGCACTCTTTAGCCTGGGGTATCCCGATGGTCGTCCTGTTTGTGATACAAATCATCTTAAATATCACCAGTCATCCGAAGGGTACTGCTAAATCAATTTAGAGTGTTTTATTTTACTACTAAACTCTAGCTTCAATACCCTCTTCGTCCGCGACGTAACCTTAAACCTTTCATCAATACGGTAGCCGGCTACCCAGATAATCTGTTCTCCGGCGCAGACTAACGGAATGCGGTTTCGCCAGGCGTGGGGAATCAGAGCATCAATCATAAATATTCCCAGCTTTTTCAGGGTTTTCATGCCCAGCGGTTGAAAACGGTCGCCGGTACGATACGTTCTGACGTTCAGCCTATCCTTCACTTTACCGAAGTCTAAATGTGCAATAAACTTACCCCCCCCCTTTTTTAAAGTAGGATTAAGGGGGATTACAGTCGATTTCATATCAACGATATCAATCTTGACCGTCCAGTTACCTGATACTGTTTTACCGGGAACATTCAATTCGAATTCGCCTTCGAACGGCGGGAAGGGAGATAAGGCGGCCGGGTCGGTGCCAATCAGGTAATTATCATATTCCACGACGAAAACAAGGTTATACGGCAATTGGATGATTTTACCCGCCGGTTTGTCTAAGGCGGCTAGTATATCCTCAATGTGATGGGCTTCGA
>JAFGLR010000088.1 GCA_016927955.1 Dehalococcoidales bacterium | reverse complement strand
ATTTTTTGACCTTATGAGTATCTCACACCGCTATATGGAGATACTAAACCCTTCAACGTCTGAAAAAATCATCAAACTTGGCAAACTGCTTAAATTGAAAAAAGGAAGCCGGGTCATCGACTTCGGTTGTGGTTGTGCTGAGCCCCTCACTCTGTGGGCTGAGGAATTTGATATCACTGGTGTTGGCATAGACATATCCGAGGATTTCTGCGACCGGGCCAGGAAAAAGTTGGCCATGAGAGGGTTATCAGACCAAATCGAAATCGTTTGCTCCCCTGCGGCTGACTACGTATTTAAAGAGGGGGCTTTCGATGCCGCAACATGCATTGGGTCAACGTTTATTTTTGGCGGTTACCGGCAGACGATACAAGTAATGAAGCGGGCTGTTCATCAAAATGGACGCCTTGGTATCGGCGAAACTTACTGGCTTAGCAATCAGGTACATCCGGAATACGCCCAAAAACAGACAACTACCCACACGGAACCGGAACTAGCTCAATTTACCCGGGACGAAGGCTTTGAACTCGAATACATCATCCGTGCCAGCCACGACGACTGGGATAGATACGTTTCGGATGGTTGGTATGGACTTATACGTTGGCTTGAAGAAAATCCTAACCACCTTGACCATGAACAGGTATTCAATCATTTTCGGACTGACCAGGATGATTATTTACAGTTCCAACGCCAAAATATGGGTTGGGCTATGTACTGCCTCGCTCCCATCGAATCTCATTCCGTATGATAGTTAGGATTGCCTGTCTGCGGTAAGATACTTAAGGATTCTTTTCCAGTAGAATTGTTATAGTGCAAGAGAATCAAATATGCCCATGTCCATTCAATGGCGGTTCCTACTTTATAGAAAAAGAAAACGGTGTTGTCTACGAGTACGCATCAGTTGTCAAACATCCCAATATTCGTTCAGTGGTAATAATCAATTTTTGACTACAACCAGAAGCCGTGCCTGAAATCAGGCACGGCTTCTTCATTTCTAAATTCGGTAAGAGTACTATTTAGATTCTTTCTCTTTAGACTCTTTAGCCGGAGCTTCTGCTTTGGGCTTCTCACCTGCCGCAGCACCTTCAGCCGCCGGAGCACCCTCGGCCTCAGCTTCAGGCTTCTCCTCTTCGACAACTTTTTCCTTAGCGCGGACAATGATATTAGCAATAATCGTGTCTTCATCGGTCAAGACGGTAACACCGGAAGGTAATTTAATATCTTTAACTCTGATAGCCTGTCCGGCTTCAGTTAATACGGATATATCGATTTCGATGTTAGCCGGTATGTTACCAGGTAAGCATTCGACGCCCAGTTCATGCAATTCTTGTAATAACGAGTTCTCTTTTTCGGTTAATGCCGGGGCTTCACCGATTAGATCGATAGGTACTTGCACCTCAACTTTCTCATCCATTCTGACCTGGTAAAAATCAACATGTATCAATTTACCGTTTAGAGCGTCCCGCTGGACTTCACGGGTTAAAACCGGCCTATCGGCTTTTTCGTTTTTAATTTTAAGAGTGATAATACGGTTTTCTTCAGCGACAGCCATAACTCTCTCAAGTTTAAGAGAATCACACTGCAATGCCAGCGAATCGACGCCATGCCCGTAAATATGGACCGGTGTAATTCCCTGCCGTCTTAAGTTCTTGGTTTGTTTCCCCAGTACTTCACGAGGTTCTGCCTGCAGTTCAATTTTCTGCACCTGTTTCTCCTTTAAAACCGGGAATCTCTGCTTCCCGGAGAATTTATCATCTCAACACCAAAATCTGGTTATGTTGAAAGACCATTTAAGATTTTAAACTATTTTCCCCCCAATAAGCAAAAACCGCCTGTTGGTTTGATTAATCTTATTCGATTTTACAGAGCTTGCCGTATAACTCCGGGCGGCGGTTACCGATGAAATTATATTCGAATTCCCCCGGTTTTAATACAACGTGTTTTTCTCTGGCATCGGAAAGGCTTACTTCAGCGTAAACAATTTCCTCATTATCCCGGGAGGCTTCTACTAGTGTATCCCCCCAGGCATTGATAATCTTACTCATACCGATAAATTTCGTGCCTCGCTCGATACCGACACGGTCCGCGACAATAAAATGCACCTTATTTTCGAAAGCCCGCGTAACCACGACGTATTGAGCTACCTTACCCCGTCCTTCGGGCCAGTTAGTCGGCAAGACCAGAATATCCGCTCCCATTAACGCCATTACCCTGCAAACCTCAGGAAAATTAACATCGTAACAGATGTGCATTCCAATATTACCGACAGGTGTCCGGAAAACCTGAAACTGGTTGTCGCCCTTATCCATAAAACGGTCGATACCTAGAAAAGGTAAGTGAGTTTTCCGGTATTTGCCGATTAAACCTTCCGGTCCGATTAACACCGCAACGTTAAAGCACTTATCCCCATCCTTTTCTAATAACCCAAAGCTACAATAAACCCCTAACTCTTTACAGACTAATGCAACTTTTTCCGTAATCGGACCGGGAATAGTCTCCATATACGGACCAGCTTCTTCCTTGCTGTTATAAACGTATCCAGTCAGGGCACATTCCGGATAAACAATCAATTGGGCTTGATTAGCTGCAGCCTCTCTCAAAACGGCCAGAATTTTTACCAGGTTCTTTTCTTTCTCTTTGATAATCGGATTTATCTGCGCCGAGGCAATTTTAATAATGTCTGACATAAAAACCCCTTTTGAGTAAATATTCTATATACTAAAGTGCTATTTTCTTTTACAGATAGTTGGCTTAATATTATATTAATGACTTTTAATAATTATATCCTGAGTTCAGTATTATGAAAATATGCAGTATAACTTTATTTTTTTTCATTCTGATAGTAGTCGGGGGCTGTGCAACCCAATCGGAAGTAGCTACTACCACAGATAATACGATTACATTTACCACAACATTAACGACTTCAGAACAGCGTTCAACCAAATCAATGTTTGAAATACTGGCAGCAGCGAATGCAGAGGCAGCTTCGGTAAAAATAGCTAATCAGGCTTACGCCGCCGAGCACGAAGGCAAATATGCCTCAAGCTCCAGCCAGATAACGAATTATTTAACGGGCATCCCGGATGCGACTTATTTTTTTAATGCCGATACCGGCGCTATTACTAAAGTTGAAAACGGAAACGGCATTACAAAAGCTTTTCACTGGGATTCCGCAGGCCAGAAGTGGCAGTATTGATTTCAATAGTGAATTAAAACTTCACACTGGGAAAGAGCTTTTTATCTGTGTGCGGCAAAAATAAGGCAGCGATAAACTCGTTCATGAAAGGCGGGTAAGCGGAAAGCTCGATATTGGTCATCCTCTTAGATACCGTAATCGCCTTTTCGAAAGTCTCTTGCGATAGCAACATCAACCTGGCCCCGGTCAGCGAGCTATTACCGATAAACCGGATTCTCTTTTTATCGATGTCAGGGAGCAACCCGATAGCCACGGCTTTTTCGATATTCAATGAGCTGCCGAATCCGCCGGCCAGATAAATCATATCCAGCTGCTCGAATTTCATCCCGATATAGTCCATCAGGGACTTAATCGCCGCAAATACCGACCCCTTAGACTTGACCAGGTTGGCAATATCCGATTCCGTAATCGTAATCGGCTGCCCGGCCTCCGTCTCTTCCGCCGGTACGATAACATATTGCGTTTCCTCCCGGTCCAATAATAAACGCTCGTCTTTTCTCGACTTGTCGAATTTACCGTCCGGGCCGATTATCCTGTTCCGCCACAACTCATAAATCGTATCGATGAGGCCGGACCCGCAGATTCCCCTGGCCTTGCCGTTCGCAATCGTAGCACAACTCACCTGACCGTCATCAATCACAAGCTTTTCGACGGCACCCTTGGTCGCCCGCATACCGTATTTCATACCGCCGCCCTCGAAGGCCGGACCCGCCGAGGCCGAGCAGCAGACCATCCACTCATTATTACCCACTACAATTTCACCGTTCGTTCCGACATCGATTAGACAAGATACCTCCGAACGGTCGGCCAGTCCACAGGCCAACACTCCGGCTACTATATCGCCTCCGACGTAACTGGAAACACTCGGGAGAACCTCAATAATACCGTGCGGATTAATATCGACACCGATATCTTTCGCCAGTATCTGCGGATAAACCGAAGCCGTGGGTACGTAGGGTTCCAACCTGATGGAGCAGGGCATCAAATTGAGTAGAAAATGGCTCATTGTAGTGTTACCCGCGGCCACGATACAATTTATTTCCGACTCATCTATTCCGGCTTCACGAACCAGTTCTCGAGTCAGGGAATGAATATTGGTAACCACCGCCTTGTGCAGCAGGTCTAACGAACCGTGATTACAGGCAAAGACCATCCGGGAAATCACGTCTTCGCCGTAATGCGCCTGCAGATTATGGTTGCCTTCTACGCCAAGCACTTTACCGGTTTTTAAATCTACGAGTTGCTCCACAACCGTAGTCGTGCCTACATCTAAAGCAATCCCGTAGTTACTGCCGGTCGTATCGCCGTCCTCGATTTGCAATACCTTGCCGTAGCTATTATGACGGGCAACGGTAGCGGTAACCTTCCAGCTATTACT
>JAFGLR010000003.1 GCA_016927955.1 Dehalococcoidales bacterium | reverse complement strand
CTCTATAAAGACTTGATGGTTAGAGTAACGGGTTATGCTGCATACTTCGTAGAGCTTCCGAATAACTTACAGGAAGGTATCATTGCTCGTATGGAACACGGTATTTAGTCAGCTGATATAAAAACCGAAAGTCCGGATTTGTTTGTCATGATATTTTATTTAAGGAGGCATTAATCATGGGTTTACAGACATTTTCACTGGAAGGTAAAGTAGCTCTCGTGACAGGTGCAGCAAGTGTACGCGGGATAGGCAGGACAATTGCTCTCGCTTTTGCCGATGCCGGCGCTGACGTAGCGGTCTGTGACCTGAATGTGAAGGGCTCAGACTATGATATTGAAGACACGGCGGATGAAATCCGAAAGTTAGGGCGGCGAGCCTTATCATTGCAGGCGGATGTTACTGATAGAACAAGCGTGACAAGCCTTTTCGAGAGGGTTGTGCAAGAGCTGGGTACGGTGGATATTTTGGTGAACAACGCCGGAATATGTGGTTACAAACCTTTTCTCGAGGATAATAACGACCACTGGGACAAGATGATGGCGGTTAATCTCAAGGGCTGTTTTCTCTGCTCCCAAGCGGCAGCTAAAATAATGATAGAGAGAAAGAAGGGGAGCATTGTCAACATTGCTTCCATATCGGGAATGAGGGCGATTTCAACACAATTTATTTACGGCATTTCTAAATCAGGTGTCATCCAGCTTACAAAAGAGCTTGGTCTGGAGCTAGCCCCGCACAATATCCGGGCCAATGCCGTTGCCCCCGGTCTGATTGACACAAATATACCAAACCATAAAGTCGAAGGTTCGATTAATGCCCCAAATAAGGAAGGGTTTTTTAAGAGGGCGGTTGAACGAATCCCGCTTGGTAGAATAGGGAAACCAAGCGACATTGCGAACGTTGCTCTATTTTTGGCTTCCGACGCGTCCGCTTTTGTGACGGGTCAGACCATCGTAGCGGACGGCGGTGTAACCGTAACCTTGTAAAGTTTCCAATTCTATTCCAGGTTGTATGGAATAAGGGAACCAAGCAATCAGGTATTTTAAAATATTAGGTGTTCGTAAATCCTGCCAATAGAGAAAATATGCTCAGCCAAAATAAGGAGGGAAAATGAAAGGGAAAAAGTTATTACTCGCTATTGTCTGCTTCGTAATCATCAGTAGTTTATTAGCTGGGTTCGGACTGGGATGCAAGGGTACAACAGTATCTACAACGACTGCAACAACCACAATAAAAGAAACAAAGACCCTTGAAATCGGCTGTATCTTAGGGTTAACTGGCGTGCTTGCACCTAATGAAGTGGTGGGTTCTCGTGAACTTGATTGTTATGTTGATTATGTTAATGAAAACGGCGGGATAACAGTCGGGGATGTACAATACTTGATAAAAATTACAATTGTTGATAACCAGAGTACCCTGGACGGCACCGCCGCAGCCGCTAACCAGTTAGCCTATGACAAGAAAGTAAAATTCGTGTTGGAACCGATAGGGGTTCTCTCCGTCGCTGGAAACAGTATCTTTGATGAAAATAAAATAATTCATGTTTGCCCTTATAATACTCTAACATCTGGTGAGTTTGGTCCGGATACCCCTTATAAATTCCTAGGTCAGGCAGGTATGTATGGACAACTAGCGGGTACTTTGGAGGGGATGAAGGTAAATTTTCCGGAAGTAAAAAATATTGTTTGTATACAACCCGATAATGCTTCTAAAGCAGTAAACGCATTAGTAAATAAATTAGTACCAGACATGAGCTTAAACTTAGTAGACTTTATCGTTTTTGCAAGCGACACTATAGACTTTAATCCTATCGCAACAAGAATTAACTCGGTAGCGGACATAGATGCCATTGTGGCGTCAGGAGGTACTTACAACCAAACAGCCGCTATTATTAAGGCTTTACGCGGTATGGGCAATCAAAAACCAATTATTTATAATGGAACTATCTCCGGTGATAGACTTGTAGACATGATAGGGTCAGAATTTTCCAATAATATTATGACAGTTAGCATGGTAGAAGACCCGAATAATCCGCCAATGATAAATGAATTAATACACAGAATGCAAACCAAGTACAACGAGGCTTTTGCAGCGGGTTTCAATGCTAACTGTTTGTATGTCTTATTACAGGCGATTGAAAAAGCCCAGAGTCTGGATACTACTGTTATTAGAGATACCTGGGAATCCATGACTACAATCGATAGTCTTTATGGTAAAGGAACTATGGGTGGGTTACAAACATACGGCATTAAACATGCAATTGTTCATCCGATTCCAACTCAATTGATAATGAACGGAGAATATACAATGGGTCCGTGGGTTCAGATATCTATTCCGTAGAAATTAAGTTTTAGATTCATTGGGTAAATTTACCAGTCCGGCAACTCCCTCAGCAATAGGAGTTGCCGGACTGCCGGAAGATGTTAATGGAATCACAAATATTTACACAAACAATTATTAATACGCTAGTATTATCATCTACGTATATTCTCGTAGCCCTGGGTTTTGCGCTTCTGGTGAGCATAATTAATATTCTTAACCTTGCTCACGGCGTGATATACATGCTTGGCGGTTATATTTGCTACTTATTCATCGGCAGTCTCGGATTGAATAATTGGCTGGCTCTGGGTTTAACAATAATAGCAATGGCGATTTTAGGAATATTTATGGAGCGATATGCTTTTCGTCGTTTTACGGGTGATTTTGACCGTTCCTTAATAATATGTATAGCGGCCACTTTGATTATTCAAACTACAGTAAATATTATCGCCGGAACCAAAAATATGGCTATTCCAACTTTTGTGGAAGGCAACCTTAACATAGGCTCGGTTTTAGTTAGCTGGGAACGAATTATAATATCCATAATCGGGATTGGCTTTTTATTGGTGCTTATCTGGCTGGTTAACTGGACAAAACTCGGCCGTCAAATGCGGGCTATTGCTCAAAACATCACGGGGGCAAAATTGCAGGGGATCAATATTTTCCGAATCTCCGCTTTTGCCTGTGCGTTGGGTTTCGCCTTTGCCGGATTATCAGGTTCTTTGATGGGTTCTTATATAAGTCTGTCCCCCTACATGGGCGATACGATGCTGGTAAAAGTACTCATTATCGTTATGGTGGCGGGGTTTGGCAGTATCGGCGGTATTTTTATTACCGGTTTTATTTTGGGAGCTCTAGATGCATTTTTACCATTGTGGGTATCAGGAGACGGTAGCACAGGGATTGTAATCGTGGCGATTATCATATTGTTATTATTCAGACCTCAAGGTGTATTCGGATATGAAACGTAACTGGAACAATCATTAATAAATTAAATGATCGAAGTGTGAGATACTAATGAATCAAGGTTTTACATTTAATAGCATTAAAGGCTCATTGCTCGGAAAAAACCGTATAGCGTACTATATCGGCATATGCGTGTTATTATTCTTCTTTATCCTACCGCTTTTTAACGATTCCCCTTACGTTTTAAAGATGTTAAGCCTGACTTTCATATACATAATGGCCGCAATGAGTTTTCGCGTAATCACACTTTCCGGCCAAATACCTCTGGCCCATGCCGGCTTTATGGGAGTCGGGGCATACTGTGCCGCTATGTTATCAAAATGGTTAGGGTTTCCGTTTTGGGCTAATATATTTATTAGCGCAATAGTAACCACGTTGCTAGGTATTATAATCGGATTAATATTTTCGCGATTAAGGGCACTGTATTATGCCATGGGCAGCCTCTTTTTCGGTATAGGCATTATCAGTATAATTTCAGTCGGAGGAGATTTAACAGGCGGAAGTACTGGTTTAGCCGGAATTAAACCTATATTTACAAATGCGACGCAAAACTTTTACTTATTTTTGGGTATAACATTATTGATTTTAATAATCCTTTATCGATTCGAATATAGCCGGATAGGTACTAAAATAAAAGCTGTCGAGCAGTCATATCAAATCGCTGCCAGTGTTGGGATTAATGAAAGATATTATAGAGTTATGGCAGTAGGGGTGGGATGTTTTTTTGTCGGTATAGCAGGTGCTTGCTATGCTCATTTGAATGCCGTAGTAGTGCCAACTAGTTTTAGTCTTAATACGACCTTATTGCTAGCTATCTACACACTCGTAGGCGGACAGCTAAGTTTTATTGGACCGATTCTCGGAACATTTGTTCTTCAATTTGTTCCTCTATACTTCTTCCGGGGATTTCAGATGTACTCGCCTTATGTTTCAGCATTAATACTGCTTCTTGTTGTTTATTTATTGCCAACGGGATTGGTTGGTATACCACAGGTTATAAAATCTAAATTTAAACGGAAAAGTAACGTCCATGCTTCTTGAAATTAATAATTTAACTAAAACTTTTGGAGGT
>JAFGLR010000087.1 GCA_016927955.1 Dehalococcoidales bacterium | reverse complement strand
CTTCGAATATCACCTTGCCCGCCGCGATTTTACCTGGCGGGTCAGCAATCAGCTGCATGATGGACAGCATGGTCACCGATTTGCCGCAGCCGCTTTCCCCCACGACCCCGACAATTTCTCGCTCGTCGATATACATATCAACACCGTCGACTGCCTTTACCAGGCCCCCCATCGTCCGGAATTGTGTTTTAAGACCCTCTACGGTCAATATCGGCATACTTGTTTCCCTAACCACGATATTCGCTTATATGTATTATCTCTGGATATAATAGCGTAATTAAATAGTAAGTTGTCGAAATAACAGTATCCTAAAGTACGCTATAAAACTTAATATGAACATTACTCTATCCTAATATGCTTCAAATCCATTTCTTCAGCTTTTCTAATTAATTTAGTTAAAGTCTTTTCAAGTTGTCGGCGTTCCGAATTCGTAAGTACTGACATAATTGTATGTAAATTTTGTCTTCCCTCCGTTTGTCTCAATATCTTACGCGATTTAGGGGTTAAAATATATCTGACATACCTTTTTGAAGGCAAGTCCCTGACTTTAGCAACTAAACCCTTTTTTTGCAGTCTCTCAAGTTGCTCTGAAGCTGAGTGTAATTTTCGAAACGTAATCTTTGATATTACACTTGGTGTCGCATTTTTTTTAAGAGATTGAACTAAGGATATTGTTGCACGTTCAACCGGAGTTAATCTGAACGCCATCAACTCCTTAGTGGAAGAGAGAAATATATAATGCCGTGTCTTAGATATTAAAAGCCATAAATAATAATCTTGGTCTTCAGTTTCTATTTCTGTGGGAATGTGGTTATTAGGTGGTTTATTATTTGTCATAATACTCACGCCCTCTACATGTAAATATTAAACAAGTGGACTTAGGCGATACCGTAAAGAACTATCGCCACCAACAATCTCTACTACAACACCCTCACGAACCAGATATCGGAGATGGGCGAGGGTTTCCATTAGTCCCATTAATTTATTTAACGGGGTCATCTTGCCCCATTCACCGGGAGCCCATTTTATACTTTCAGCTATTTCATAAGCGGTATTCGGGCCACTCATTAATTTAATTCTAATGCTTTTTAATCGCTCAAAATGATGTGCCCGCAATTCGTTAATGCGCCTTTTCGGGTTAACAAAAGGTCCCTCATGCCCTGGTAATATTTGATTAACTTCTAAATCTTCGATACGGCTCAATGAGTCCATATAATCCCTCAACGGGTTATCCTCACCAAGTATCGATATACTTATATTACTAGTGATCGTAGGTAATACATGATCACCAGAAAAAAGTAATTTCTCTCTGGGTTCATAAAGACAAAGGTGCCCGGGACTGTGTCCTGGTGTCCATATTATTTTTAATGGTGACAGAGAAGATACATCATCACCTTTTATAAATTTATCTACTTTGAATGATGATATAAAATTCCGCGGTGGGTGGCTTCGCGAGGAAATCTCTGTAATCTCATTATGAGGCATACCATGGAGCAGAAGTAATGTGCTCAGATCTCCTGAACTTGACCGTTCTACTTCTTTAACTCGTTTTTCGTATGCTTCCGGTGTTTCATTTGTATGCATAATTATATTAGCCTTGGTGGTCTCTTTTATTGCCCTCGCCAGGCCTTGATGATCGGCATGAGAATGAGTCAACAATATCCATTTAATGTCTGTCATTCTAATACCTAGGTTTTCAAGTTGCTCTGAAAATGAGGTAAAAGTAGTCTCATCATCCCATCCGGTATCTATCAAACCCCATCCACTTTCAAATCGGATAAGGTAAACCAAAGTATAACCCAGGGTACTATCGGGCACGAGAGCATTTTGCGGTAGTGCCATTTTTAAAATATGTACGTTATTATTTAGATTCAATTTTCCTTTTCCTGAATAGATATATTAACTTTACCGTATTGTATTTATAATGTTCCTCTGAGCCTTGGGTCTAATGCGTCTCTCAAGCCGTCGCCAACCATGCTAAACGCTAATACCACAAGAAATATAAGTAAACCCGGAGCAAGAGAAAGCAAAGGGTTAGACAGTAAATACTGCCGTCCATCAGCCACCATCGCTCCCCAGGCTGCCGTTGGGGCAATGACCCCTACTCCGAGAAAGCTGAGACTAGATTCGGCTAATATAGCCATTCCCATGTTTAATGTAATTAGTACCAAAATAGAGGGAAAGGCATTGGGTAAAATATGACGGAACATAATGCGAAAATCATTTGCCCCAACGGCGCGGCCTGAAATCACCCAATCGGCTTCCCTGAACGAAAGTACCTGCCCGCACATTAACCTGCAATAAGTTGGTATTAAAGATACTGAGAGGGCTATGATCAGGTTCATTAAACCGGCTCCAAGAATAGCAACTATTGCTAGAGCAAGTAAAAGCGGCGGTAAGGACATAAGGGCATCTATAATTCGCATAATAACATTATTTATTATACGTCCATAATAACCGGCAACAAGCCCTAAAACGATACCTATAACGCTGGAAATAGTGGTAGTTAAAACACCCACGATTATTGATATTCTGGAACCATATATCACCCGGCTTAAGATATCTCTTCCGCTGGCATCGGTCCCTAACAAGTACTCCGAAGTAGGTTGCTGCAGTACCGCTTTAAAGTTGAGTGCATATGGGTCATGCGGAGCTAAAAGTGGGGCAAATATGGCCATTAATACTAGAATGCCGATTACAACAACCCCGAATATGACTAAAGGACGATTGAACATCACTTTTATAATGCGTTGAAATTCGTTCGTCTTAGGCGGACTAATTACCGCTTCATTCCTTGGGTTATTAAATTCTGGCAGTGCATTTACCATGGAATATTCCTATCTATAACGTATTCTGGGATCAATCCAGCCGTAGCTAATATCAACAATTAAATTCGAGAAAAGAACAACAACGGATACTAACAATACTCCTCCTTGTATTACTATAAAATCGCGGTTAAATACTGAACTAACAAGGAGAGTTCCCATACCTGGAATATTGAACACGACTTCAACAAGCATAGAGCCACCAACAAGGTTACGGAGTTGCATACCTAACAAAGTTACAATTGGGATCAAGGCATTTTTTAAAGAGTGTTTATATATTATAACCGGCTCTGTAAGACCTTTGGATTTGGCAGTCCGTATGTAATCCTGACGGATAACTTCTAACATACTGGACCTAGTTTGACGTGCCATTAGAGCTATAGTGGGAACTGCTAGACATATAACTGGTAGTATTACCTGTCTTAGGCTTAACCAAAAGTTCTCAAAAGGTGAAGTGAACCCCGAAGTTGGCAACCAGCCAAGTTTAAGACTGAATAAATATACTAGTAAAATACCCAACCAGAATAGAGGTAAAGCTACTCCGGCATTAGCGAAGAAAGTAATAATGGTATCCAAAAGGGTACCACGCCTTACAGCCGTAATTACTCCGGCAGCGATACCTAGAACAGCACTTATTATTAACGCGAGTATAGATAAATAAAAAGTAATAGGAAGCTTAGTCGCAAAAAGTTTTGTTACTGCCTCCTGGTACATAATAGATTTTCCCAAGTCACCATGAATTACATTATTTAGCCATAAAAAGTATTGTTGATAAATGGGACGGTCGAGAAAAAGTTCCTGCCTTAGAGCTTGTACTTGCTCAGGTGTTGCGTTTTCCCCCAGCATAATCATGATAGGATCGCCTGGCATGATTTTAATAAGTAAAAACGCAATTATTGTTACCAAAAAAATAACAGCGATGCCTAAGATTAATCTACGAATAATATAATCTATCAAGTTATTTCATTTCCCTGTTGTGAGATATGCACTACTAGATTGTCAGAATTTAGCTTCCGATATCACAACCCTGAGGAGTTATGGGAGTGAGCCAATAAGCTGGCTCACTCCCATATAACATTGATTACTTATCTTTCCAGGTATCGGCTGGTGTCCACATTGCAGCAAACGGTGTAGTAGAAAGACCCAGGTCATGTATATACTCCTGATATACAGCATGGTTGGAAGTGGCTTGAGTCATTTTCTGGAGAGCATATTCATCAATCATTATTGATTGAGCTTCCCAAACTAACTCTTGCATAGTATCAAAATCTGGTGCTACTATTGCCTGTTGGATTGCTGTTACCATTTCAGTCGGCTTGAGCATCGACATATGCCAAGTTGCACACCAGCGTGTGTTATATTGTGACAGGTAGTTTATATCTCCGGAACCAAGTGTAGCCAGTAAACCGTCCCAGGTTCCGCCACCTCGCGCCATTGGCATCCAACCGGCCATTTCTAAAGGCTGTAGAGTAACATTAATTTTTAATTCTTTAAGAGCAGCCTGCATCCCGAGTGCGAATTGTTCTTCTCCAGGGATTAACTGGTAGTAGTAAGTGGTATTAAATCCATTCGGGTAACTGCTTTCAGCCATAAGTTGTTTCGCTTTCGCCATATCGTAAGGATATCCAACAACATTCGGATTATATGCCCAATGCCCCGGTACTGCCCATTGGTTAGGACTTAAAGACTGTCCAAAAGTAACCGCTTCCACCAATCCAATAGTATCGACAGCATAACATGCCGCCTGACGTACTTTAAGATCCGACCAAGGAGAATCCGGATTGGCAGAACTAAACGCAAATGAATTAATCATTGCCGCTAGAGCCGAGCTATTTACGGAATACCCATCATTCTTTAATTTCTGTAATAGCAGACCACTTGTCATAGTTATAAGATCAAGTTCTCCACTACGAAAAGATAATTCCATTGTGGTTACATCTTTAATAAATTTAAGCTGAATTCCATCCAGATAAGGTTTGCCCGCCTGCCAGTATCCATCAAATTTCTCATACTTGATTATCACGTCCGGGTCCCAAACTACGAATTTAAACGGACCTGTACCAATCGGATTTTTCGTGCACCAGTCTTTCCCATTAGTATTAAAAGCCGTAGGGGACATCATAGTGCCCAGATTGCCCGCCAGATTTAACAAAAAGGTATTATCCCATTGTTTTAGTATTATATTGAGAGTATAGTTATCGACAATTTCCACGGAGTCTATGTTTCCCACCTGTGAGGTCGCTTCAACTATGTTCTGGTCGATGTTCCACTTTACTGCGGCAGCATCAAAAGGGGTATTGTCATGAAACTTAATGTTCTGACGTAGTTTAAGTAATATGGTTTTAGTTCCCATATCAGTTTGATAACTTTCAACAAGATATGGAAAAAAATTACCTTCCTCGTCTATCCTGAAAAGTTGCTCGAAAACAGGCTGGGTAACCTGAAGGAATTGAGCCCCTGCAAAAGTTGCCGGATATCCAATATTTCCAGCAATCGACTGAAACCCAAAATAAAGAGTACCCCCTTTTTTAGGCGTTATGGTAGTAGGCGTCGTGGTAGTAGAAGTCGTGGTAGTAGAAGTCGTGGTAGT
>JAFGLR010000086.1 GCA_016927955.1 Dehalococcoidales bacterium | reverse complement strand
CGTTATTATGCCCCGCACGACCGAGGAAGTACAGAAAATCGTGCGTATCTGCAACCGGTTTAAAGTACCCTACGTACCTTACAGCACGGGGTTTTACGGCCCGCGCTCTCACCCGCACGTTGAGGGTGCATTATTAATCGATATGAAGCGAATGAACGACTTCGAAATCGATGAACGCCATCTCTATGCCGTGGTGGGTACGGGCGTTATCTACTCCCAGTTACAGCAAGAAGCGTTCAACAAGAACTGCTACGTCGTTATCGGCGGCGGCGGTGCTCAGGCGAGTGTCGTAGCGAATCTCATCGGAGACGGCTGGTCGCCCTTAAGCCACCGCATCGGCCTGCCGCACCGGCGTATTCTCGGCACCGAATTCGTTACTCCCGACGGCGAGATTATAAAAATGGGATCTCTGGCTACCAGCGACGATTGGTTCTGGGGTGAATGCCCCGGCCCCGACCTGCGCGGTATGCTCCGCGGCTTTACCGGCCTGCGCGGCTGCCTGGGTATTGTTACCAGGATGGCTGTTAAGCTCCTGCCCTTCCAGCCGGAAAAGCTCTTACCGTCCGGTATAACACCGAATACTCACCTGGATTTACCCCAGAACCGGATTAAGTGGATTAATTTCACCGTAACCAGCAAAGATATCCTGCGCGACGCAATGTATGAAATCGCCCAGGCGGAAATCGGCGGCGCCGTCACTAAGGTCCCCCTATTCTGGAGAGCCATTGCCAAGGCCAGATGTAAAGAGGAGTTCTGGGAACTGTGGTCGAAGGAAAATGAGCAGACCGTAGCTAACTTCTTCGTCCTGCGTGTTTTGTTGATTGCCTTTACCTCTGAAGAGCAAATGGCCTATGAAGAACGGGTCCTGGCCGATATCATGAAGAGGCACGGGGCGGAACCCCGCAGCACGAAGCCCTCGGATGAATCATGGCTTAAAAACGCTGACTCTGCCGGAATGTGGCTTATGTGCGGCAGTTATGTCTCCGTCGACTATATCATCGAGACTATCGAACATGCCGTTAAACACGGCCAGAACTACGCCAACCTTAAAAAGAAATTCACCCCTCCCTTAATGCCCGATTACGGCGACCCCGGCTGGTTCCAGAGCTTCGAACTCGGCCACCAGGGCTATTCCGAATTCCTGGTTTACTGGGACCAGGACGAGAATACCGACGGCGTCGACCACTTCTACCTGGAGACTTCCAAGGAAAACATCCGGAAACGCTTCTACACTTCTCTACTGGGCCCTCACCAGCCGTTGTACCTCACCGGTCCGGCTTTCGGCCCCAACTACCATAAATGGATGCTGGCCTTTAAGGAAGAGTTCGACCCGAACTGGGTCTCTCATCCGCCCGTCCCGTTCGCTCACGATGAATTTGTCGATAAGGCGAAATGGATGCGCCCGATGAAGGACTGGCCGGTGCCGAAGAATCCGGAATACAAGAAATATACCGAAACCAAATAGGTAATTAATTTATTTTATTTACAGAACGTCCTCACTCTATTAAAATAGGTGAGGACGTTCTATTATTAATTCATTAGGGAGTTAAGGTTCAGCCGATGTGTTTTATTTCCGCCATAATTTTAGCCGCCGGGGAATCGAAGCGGATGGGGGATACCAAGCTGCTTATGAAGTGGGGCAAAGTAGCCATCTTCGAACGGACGGTGGATAACTATCTGACTTCGATGGCCAATGAGGTATGCGTCATCCTGGGCGACCGTGCCGCGGAAATGGAAAAACTGCTCGGCGACCGTTCGGTTATGGTCGCCTTAAACCCCGCCTATACGAAGGGAATGAGTACCTCCATCGTTACCGGTATCAATGCGATGAGCCCGCGTACTGAGGGCATTATGCTCGCTCTCGCCGACCAGCCGTTGATTATCAGCCGGACTATCGACCGGCTGATACAGGTCTTTCAGCAAAAAGAAAAGGGTATTGTCGTGCCCACCTATCACGGGCAAAAGGGCAATCCGGTTATTTTTAACATCAAGTACCGTGAGGCCTTGCTGGCCCTCAAAGGAGACACCGGCGGGCGGGAAATTGTGCAGCGTTGTTATACTGACGTCCGGGAAGTCCCGGTAGATGACCGCGGCATCTTAATCGATATCGATACCCCGGACGATTATAGAAGGCAGCAGCCGGGGTAGCTAAACCGAAACGCTGAAAAAGTAATCTCTCCCTTTGGTAAAGGTTAATTATCCCTTGACATCATGTAATTAATTTTGGTTGTTCTAATGGTTCTACCATATTTCACCTTTTATAAGCTAATTTTAATCGTTATAGTTTGTTTTGGTCGCACTCGATGACATGTTTACCAATAGACCTAAATGGTCTTTTCAATTTAGGTTGGCGGATAAAAAACTTAGCTTTAGGAGTTCTTTTGTCCCCATTACCATCACGTTCAAAAGCTATTTGTAGACTAAGCATACCCTCCCAATTTTTCAAGGTATTGGAGGAAATTATTACTATACGTATTAAAAATCTCTTATCACTATATAAGCGTTGTAAATGTTTCAGGTCGGTATTGTCATCCCCTACAGTTACGTTAGCATTTACCCAAGCTCCCATTCCAAAATTCTATTTTGTTAACTTGAATATCTTGTTTTATACGTCTCCGTCCGTGCCTTAATGGTATTATGCTACGGTCAAAAAATACGAAATTGATTCCTTCAAGGTCAACACCAATATTGGGTCGTATACTTACGCTTACAATAGCAGTTCCAGTATCCATCCTTGCAGCAGTATATTCAAGCATATTTTCAGGAGCAACAGCTTCATTGGGATTTAAGTAGCGTATTTTAAAAATATTTCGGTCTTTTCTAATTTTATAAATCGTATATGACGCACCTATTATAATTGCTATAGATGCTAATAGTTCCATTATATTAAATTGCCAAAAATTACCGCCAAACATAGCCTATAACCAAGCCAAGATTAACCACCATAAACTCAGGATGCGTTTTAACATCTCGCATCCCTCTTTAATAATATTTTATCACGTATTCTATTTGCGTCAATGGAATAATTGCGGTATAAATGTCTAAGAAGTATCATTTAATCTCCCCCTTTGTGCCTATATATGTTGTTTAAGAAATAAGCACCTTTAATAAGGGAGAATGATACTCCTCGACGCAAGCATCGAGGTATCGGGGAACCCAAATACAAAGAAGCGCCGCGAGAGGCGGGGAATTAAACCCTAAAAGAGCTTAAGAGGGATTTTGTCTATTCCATTTTGGTGGGTAAAGCCAAGCATAACCCACCAAAAATTATTTCTTCTTCTCTTTCAATGCCTTGACGATTTTTTCCGGCGTTACCGGCAGTTCCTTGAACCAGATGCCGGTGGCACTGTGAATGGCATCGACCACCGCCGGCGGCGTACTGACGATACTCCCCTCGCTGGCTTCCTTCGCCCCGAAAGGCCCGTCCGGGTCGTCCGTCTCGATATCTATCAGCTTTATCTCCGGAATATCCATCGAGAGCGGCATTTTATAATCGAGGAGGTTGGGATTGAGCGTCCGGCCGTGGTCCATGATGAAGTCTTCGTAAATCGTCTGGCCTAATCCCTGGATGGCCCCGCCCTCGATTTGCCCCTCCGCCGGAATCGGGCTCAATAACCGGCCGCAGTCGGAGGCAATCGTGAAATCGCTCACCCGGATTTGCCCGGTCTCCAGGTCCACCCCAACTTTCGCCGTGTGGGCAGTAAAGCTGTAGGAAGTACCGCCGTTGCCGATGCCGTGCTGCAAATCGAGCGGCTCGATGCCGTAGCTGGAATACCCGTTCCCGATGATGACCGCCCCGGTGCCGGCATAGCAGGCCACCCT
>JAFGLR010000085.1 GCA_016927955.1 Dehalococcoidales bacterium | reverse complement strand
TGGCCAGGGTTTTTAAGTTCGATGACATCGATGATTTTATGGCAGCTGTCGGCGACGGCAGCATTTCTAATACACAAATTGCCCAGCAGTTTGACACCCGGCAGGAAACCCCTAAATCGGAAATACCGCTAGCCGCCCTAAAACCAGCCAGGTCCGGCGTATGGGTACTGGGTGCCGGCGATTTAGCGACTCAAATCGCCCAATGTTGCCATCCGGTACCGGGTGACCCCATCATCGGTTACATCACGCGCAGCCGCGGCGTGACCATACACCGCCAGGACTGCTATAATATAATACATGAGGATGAAAAGGAGCGGCTGGTACCCGTCTCATGGGGTGAAACCGACTCGCTTTATCCGGTTAAGATACAGGTTGAGGGCTGGGACAGGGTAGGCCTGATGCGCGACATTAGCGCCCTGGTAGCGGAGGAAAAGGTTAACATTTCTTCGATTACCCTGGTAAGCAATGACAACCATACCGTGACACTGTATTTTACGCTGCAAACGGAAGGGCTGGCCCAGTTGAGCCGGCTGTTAGCCAAAATGGAAAGCATTAAGGGAATAACCAGCGTGGCGCGGGTTGGCGACGACGCCACGGCTAAAAAATCTTAAGGAGGTACTCACTTGCCAATACTTGAATCAGTAAAAAGAGAATTTCGCGCCGCTCGAAGAAAGCAGGAGCGAAACCGGTCTACCCGCACGCTCTCGAAGTCAACTCTAAAAAAAGCGGAAAAATCGATTGCCACCGGCGATGCCGATGCTGCGAAGAAAGACACTATCACCGCCGTCAGCAGCCTGGATAAAGCCGCTACCAAGAGAGTTTTGCACCGTAACAATGCGGCCCGGCACAAGTCCCGCCTGATGAAAAAACTCAATAAAGTTCAGGCCGCGGCCGAACCCGAAGCGGAAAAAAAGACCGAATAAGCACTCAAGAGAAATATTATTTTGCCGCTCTTAACGTTATTAGCGTGGCAAATAGCGTTTTATTCATCTAACGGTCGCTTTTCCCTTAACCTGTTCGATAGAAATATTATGAATGTCGGAGTAGCTACAATCAGGGTAAGATTACCGGAGAACTCCTCACTGAAGGGTAAACGGAGCGTCATTAAATCGGTTACGGCTCAGGTCAGGAACCGATTTAATGTCGCCATCGCTGAGGTAGATGACCTCGATGCATGGCAAATCGCTACTCTGGGTGTCAGTTGCGTCAGCAACGATAGCCAGCACACTAATGAGGTCTTATCTAAAGTGGTAAGCTTTATCGGCAATGGTCGTTTCGATTTGGAGATGCTCGATTACGAAATCGAGTTGCTGCCGGTCTGACGATGGATACTGCCGCATTTCTCCGCTATTTAAAAGAACAGCCTGATTATCAGGACCAGATTGTTTATACCGAGCACATCTTGTCCCGCGAAGCTACCTACGGCGATTTAGAAAAACCTCTCCCCCCCGGACTGCAGAGTTGCCTCGAAGATAACCACCTGTTTCCGCTTTACTCCCACCAGGCTGCGGCAGTCAACCATATCCGCCGGGGAGAAAATGTAATGGTAGCCACCTCTAGCGCCAGCGGCAAGTCACTCTGTTACAATACCGCAGTTATGGAAGCTATAATTACCGCGCCGTTGAGCCGGGCGTTGTATCTTTTCCCAACGAAAGCCCTGGCCCAGGACCAACTGAGAGCGATAAAAGAGCTATTCTGTCCCGGTCTATTAAAACCGGATGAATTTGCTACCTTTGACGGGGACACACCGCCTAAAGAACGGGGGGATATCCGCAAGCGGGCCAAAATCGTGCTGACCAACCCGGATATGCTCCACCTGGGCATTTTACCCAACCATGCCAACTGGTCGAGGTTTCTCAGGCATTTAAAATTCGTGGTGGTCGATGAAGCCCATACCTACCGGGGTATCTTCGGTTCCCACGTCGCCGGAGTTTTACGCCGTCTCCGCCGTTTGTGCCGGCTGTATGGAGGCAACCCGCAGTTCATCCTCAGTTCCGCCACGGTTTCCAATCCGGGCGAACACGCCGAAAAACTGGCCGGGATACCGTTTACCGTGGTCGATAACGACGGCTCTCCGCACGGCGGGAAGGAATTTATCTTCTGGAATCCGCCGATTATCGACGAGGCGAAGAGTACCCGCCGCAGCTCTAACAGTGAAGCCACCAGCCTGTTTACCAGGCTAGTCAGTCAGGATATTCGTAGCCTTACTTTTACCCGAACCCGCCGCCTGACCGAGCTTATTTATCTTTACAGTAAAAGAGAACTGGCCAGAGAAAGCGTACCGCTTTCCAACCGCATCAAGCCGTACCGCGCCGGTTACCTGCCGAAAGACCGCCGTAAAATCGAACAGGAGCTTTTTAGCGGCAAACTATTAGGGGTAGTTGCAACGACGGCATTAGAAATGGGCATCGATATCGGCGATTTAGATGCCACCGTACTGACCGGCTATCCGGGCAGTATTGCCAGCACGTGGCAGCAGACCGGACGGAGCGGGCGTGGCAAGGAGAGTTCGCTGAGCTTTCTCATCGGGCTGGACGGGCCGCTCGACCAGTATTTTATGCGGCACCCGGAAGCCTTTTTCCAGAAAAACTATGAAAACGCACTGGTAAACCCGGAAAACCAGTATATTTTACGGGCACATCTGATTTGTGCCGCCTGGGAATTACCGCTGACCGGAGATGATGAAAGTTATTTCGGAGCGGCTTATACCCACGAAAGAGACGAACTCCGGCAGAGCATTTTGAGAGAACGCAACAACAGGTGGTACCTGGCACCCTCGATTGCCTATCCGGCTCAGGGGATTAATATCCGCTCGACTTCCGGGAACAACTATGCCGTTATCGATACCTCTAACAACCAGTTGATGGAGACTATCGAAGATAACGTAGCCTTTTTCCAGGTCTATCCCGGCGCGATTTATCTGCACCAGGGCGAGACTTATTTAGTCGAGCACCTCGATTTAACCAACCACATCGCCTATGCCCTGCCGGCTGATGTGAATTTCTATACCCAGACTAAAGAAGTTACCGATTTGAAGATTCTCAATGTCCGGCAGACCAAAAAATACGGTGACATCGAGGTAAACCTGGGTGAAGTGGAAGTTACCAATACCGTCGTCGGCTATAAAAAGAAGGTGCAGTATACCGAGGAAGTCATCGGCGAAGAACCGCTCGATTTACCGCCCCAGCATTTCCAGACGGTTGCCCTGTGGTTCGATTTGCCGGTTGAAGCGGTCAGCCGTCTGGAATCAGCCCACCATGATTTTGCCGGCGGCCTACATGCCACAGAACACGCCGCAATTGGCATTTTACCGTTATTTGCTCTGTGCGACCGGAACGATATCGGCGGCGTATCTACCCCGTTCCATCCGGATACCGGCAAGGCACAGATATTTATTTACGATGCCTATCCGGGCGGTATCGGCATCGCGGAAAAGGGATTCGAGTTAATCGGCGAGTTATGGGACGCCACGTTAAAAGTAGTAACCGAATGTCCCTGCCTGGACGGTTGCCCTAGCTGTATTCAATCGCCGAAGTGCGGTAATAATAACAAGCCGCTGGACAAGAAAGCCGCCATTGTATTATTGGAAGGATTGTTAGACAATTATACGGAGACTGGGTTCAGGAAAACGTAGAGGCGTACATTTAATGAAAAGAAAACCTACTCGTATTATACTTGGCTATAAAAATGAAAATTACAAACTAATGAATTTTTTTACTGGAGAGCAAGACAACTCATTTTATTTCCATATATACAGAAAGCCAAACGAATTCCCGATGCGAGATATTAAACGAGATATTAAAAATGAAACATCAAATGAATTACGTATTCATTTCCCGGATTTTGTGCCTACTGAATTTAATGAAAACCATATGTCTTTTCACGAAAAAGGTTATATCCATTCAACAGATGCCGTGGGAAATAGATATCATGACGGAATAATCGGTATACCTTTCTCAAAAATTGATACTTACCTTTTTGCACTAGTAGTGGCACCAAAACATCCGAGTAATTTGATTAAATTAACGAGACAAAAGGATTCTACGAGGGATATCCATATAGCATTACAAGATGATGTTCAACCTTTTGGTTTGCATTTTGCGTTTTATAAAAAAGGAGCAATATTACCTAAGCCCCCTCCAGATTTAATAGGAGGTGGATTTGTCGCTTGCGAATATGATGATAAAGTATTTGGTTTGTTGCTAGCCATGAAAAAAGTGGTTCCAGGGATAAAAGGAGGAAGTGTTGCTTGGCCTCCATTTACGGTTATTTTAAAACGTATTGGGTGAGAGTAAATTTATTTTGTCATTGCGAGACCATCCCGACGTCAGTCAGGAGGCGAAGCAATCTGGTTACTTATGGAAAAACAGTATTATGTGTATATAATGACAAACCGAACGAACCAAGTGTTGTATACTGGCGTTACTAACGATTTACAAAGAAGAGTGCTCGAACATAAGAATAAAATAAATAAAGGATTTACGGAGAAATATTACATCGATAAACTCGTCTATTATGAAGTCGGTGAGGATATTGAAGGTGCCATATTAAGGGAGAAAGCAATAAAAGGTGGTTCGAGAAAGAAAAAGATAGATATGGTAAACTCATTCAACAAAGAGTGGCGTGACCTGTACGATGAGTTATGAGATTGCTTCGTCTCGATTCATTTCATTCATCGAGATTCTCGCAATGACAATTCCTTTTCTTATAGTTTCCCCTACCTTGAGGGGAAAGTGTCAGGGTGAAAGTAAGAACAAATTATAAATAAATTCTGCTAAAAGGATATATATTCAACAATCTGTTTAAAAAGGGACTGCAACGCAGTAAACAAACCGGGTTCGGCCAGGGCTATGGTTTATTTAGCCGCCCGACAATAGATTCATAGCGGGAGTTCGTAGTTATATAAAGGGGTATTTCAAGTGTGGCATCTTACTAAATTTGCTTTACGCAAAATAAGCATTACTATCCTGGTGGCAGTAATCATAGCGGGGGCTTCCGTATGGGGATTCCTTAACCTCAAGACAGAACTTATTCCCGACATCAGTTTTCCTTATACCACGATATTTACAATTTACCCCCAGGCTATGCCGGATACTGTGGCTGAGGAAGTATCCGCGCCCATCGAAAAATTGGTCTGGGATGAATGGTCGGGGAAAGGCCTCAAACATGTTACCTCAACCTCTTCTGTCGGGATATCTATCGTAATAGCAGAATTTGAATTCGGGACGGACATGACGGAAGTGGTTAACGGTCTTACGGAAAGTATGGGCAAGCTCTCCTTACCGCAGTCAGTAATTAATTTACCTAATCTTACCGATAGCATTACGGCTAACCCGCAAATCGTTCCTATTAACATGAACATGTTACCGTTAATGAGCCTGGGCTTTTCCGGTGACCTGCCTCAAGAACAACTGAAGCAGATTGCGGTTACGGAGATTATCCCAGAACTCTCCAAGATTGATGGAGTACTCAGGGTAGATATAGAGGGCGGTGATCAGGAACAGATAGTGATTTCTCCGGATCCTGCCAGGATGAATCAATACGGAGTTTCAATTGCCCAAATTGCCGGTTTATTAGAGTTTAATTATTCCTCCCTAGATGATGTCGAAAATACCCCTCTTGGTGCTGAAAACATCTTTTTATCCGATGTCGCCTCAGTCAGTAAAACACTACCGCCGTCTTCATCCATCAGCCGTATCGACGGACAGCCCAGTATAAATATAACGGTGTCAAAAACGGAAGACGCCAATACCGTTGAAGTCGCCGAAGCTGTCAATGCCAGAATTGCGGAATTACAGGAGAACCTAAAGGACGGCATTATTATCAGCCCCATTTTCGACCAGTCGGATTATATTAAAGCCAATATTTCCCAGCTCCAGGAAAAAGCCATAATCGGCGGTATCCTGGCTATAGTGGTGGTCTTTTTCTTTCTCTGGACGGTCCGTGCGTCATTGATAACCGCTATCTCTATCCCTCTAAGCGTTTTTATCGGTTTTCTTTGCATGCGCTTAACCGGGACGACGATAAACCTATTGACCTTAAGTGCCATGACCATTGCCGTCGGGCGGTTAATAGATGATAGCATCGTCATAGTAGAGGTAATCTACCGCCGTATGCGCAGGGGAGAAAATTTTAAAGAGGCAGCTATTGGAGGGGCAAAAGAGATAGCCACACCGATAACCGCAGCAACACTGGCAACCGTCGCCATTTTCATCCCTCTGGCATTCGTCGGCGGCATTGTCGGGGAACTGTTTATCCCGTTTGCTCTAACCGTGACCTTCGCTATGCTGGCCTCATTGTTAGTTGCCTTAACACTGGTTCCGGCTTTATCGAAGTGGCTGGTAAGCTCAAAAAAGAAAGCAATCAATGTCCTACGGGACAATTGGTACCAGAAAATATATATTAAAGCGTTGAAATGGACGCTGGGGCACCGTGTCACCATTGTGGTGATAGCTGTCGTGATGTTATTAGGTAGTGTAGGCCTTATTGCACTAACCGGCACTTCTTTCATGTCCGGCTCAATGAGTGAGCCGACTATCTCCATCAGCGTGGAATTACCGGCAAATACTGAGATTGATACTACTGACGCTGCAGTAGCGAAAATAGAAGACTTACTTAAAGAAAACCCGGCGGTCAGGAGTTACAGTTCAACCATCGGTACATCTACGTCTATGTCCGGTATTATGAGCACAGCAACGGGCGGCGGTTCGAATAGGGCAACGATAACGGTTTACCTTAATCAGGATGCCGGTTTGGAGCAAGAGGCTATGAGAATAAGCCAGGCTTGCCAGGGTATTACTAATACCGGTTATATTTCAGTCAGTTCGGATGCTTCTGGCGGCATGGGTTTTTCAGCTACTGACCTGAGCATTTCCATCCAGGGACACAACCAGGAGGATATAACCCGGATTACCGCCCAGCTTATGGGAAAATTCAGCAATATTGAAGGCATCGCCAATCTGGAAAGTGACCTGACGACTGTTATACCCAAGTTAAATATTGTGGTCGATACTACCAAATTGTTTGATTCAGGGTTACCGCTCGACCAGATGCCCCAATTACAGCAGGAGTTTATCCTGCTGATGAATGGCGGGACATTGCCCGGCAAGATAGTGACACTCGATACTGAGACGTATCCAATTTATATAAAAGCGGTAACTAACAATATTAGCGATTTGGAGCAGGCCCAAAATTTGAGAATCGGGTTCCCTCAATCCGTAACTCTGGATAAGATTGCCGATGTTGCCATGTTGGAAATACCATCGCATATCAGTCATACGGATACAATGCTTTCGGCCACGATTACAGGTACTTTTACCGGTAAAGACGTTGGGGCAATAAACCGGGCAGTTCAGGAACAAATAAACGCTTTACCGGAGCATCCCGGAGTAGAGATCAAGTCGGCCGGAATCTCTGAAATTATGGGGGATACTTTCTCTGATATGGCGATCGCAATAAGCATAGCTATCATCATCGTGCTATTAATCGTAGTGATTATGATGCGCTCTATCATTAATCCGCTGATTATCATGGTTAGTATTCCATTAGCTTTTATCGGCTCCATGTTAGCTTTACTAATCACCGGACATCCGCTCGGCGTATCGGCTTTACTGGGCATGCTTATGCTCATCGGTATTGTGCTGACTAACGCTATAGTGCTGATATCTATGGTAGAACAACAGCGTAAAAATGGATTGAGTATCAGAGATGCCCTTATAGAAGGAGGGAGGATTCGTTTACGTCCGATAATCATGACGGCTCTCACCACGATACTGGCATTGATTCCCATGGCAATAGGTGTTAGTTCCGGCTCGATGATAAGTGCCGAACTGGCCATTGTAGTCATCGGCGGAATGGTGACTTCAACAATTTTAACCCTGTTAGTGATACCGGCTATCTACAGCCTGGTACATAGACAGAAAAAAGAAGTACTAAATAAATAGGAGTATTTCCTGATAAGATAAGGGTGTGTGAGTATCGTAGCTAAACCTCAAGCTTAGATAAGCTCCTGGTAACGACAAAAATATTCTAAGAGGATATATGTTCAATAATCTGTTTAAAAAAGGACTGCAACGGAGTAAACAGACCTGGTTCGGCCGGGTTAAGGAATTATTTAACCGCCCCACATTGGATGAGGGTGTCTGGGACGAACTGGAGGAAATCCTAATTGCGGCGGACGTGGGAGTTAACACTACGGAAAAGCTGATTACCACGGTCAAACAGCGGGTAAAAGACGAGCAGTTGAAAGACAGCGAAGCGGTACGGGCGGCACTGAAAGAGGAAATGGTAATAATTCTGAACATTACCGTTCCGCCGGTTACGGTGCCTGCCCCGCCGAAAATAACACTGGTCGTCGGGGTCAACGGCGGCGGTAAAACTACCTCTATCGGCAAGCTCGCTTTTTGCTCAAAGGCCGAAGGCAGGACTATAATATTAGTAGCGGCAGATACGTTCCGGGCGGCCGCTATCGACCAGTTAAAGAAGTGGGGGGAGCGGGACGGCGTTGAAGTTATCGCTCACCAGCCGGGGGCTGACCCCGGAGCAGTGGTATATGATGCCCTGCAGGCGGCGAAAAGCCGAAAAACTCAGGAAGTGATTATCGACACCGCCGGACGTTTGCATACCAAGTTCAACCTGATGGAAGAACTGAAAAAGGTCAAGCGGGTGGTCACAAAAATCGAGCCCTCGGCGCCGCACGAAGTATTGCTGGTAATAGATGCCACCACCGGGCAAAACGGCCTGACCCAGGCGAAATATTTCGCCGATGCAGTAGGTGTTACAAGTATCCTCTTAGCCAAGCTGGACGGCACGGCCAAGGGGGGTATCGTGCTGGCAATTTGCGATGAATTAAAGATACCGGTGAAATATATCGGAGTAGGGGAAAAACAGGAGGACCTGGCAAAATTCGACGCCGCAGGTTTCATCGAAGCTTTGTTCTCAGGGGAGGATTAGATTGATAACTGCCGTTATTGAAATCGGAGTGAATCCGGTGGCTTTCTTAAACGTCCGCTGGTACGGCATAATGGTCGCTCTTGGTGTAGCTATCGTCGTTATCTGGGGAGTGTGGCAAGCCCGGAAAAAGGACTCGAAATTCAACGGCGACCAAGCCCTGATGGCGGCACTCGTAGGCATTCCCTCCGGCGTCATTTTCTCCAAGCTACTGCACGTGATTGATAATATCGTAGTCGCCAAATTCCATCCGGAAATCGCCGCCAGCGGCGGAGTGATTGATTATACCATCTTTCCGATGCAGATATTCAGCGGGAACGGGCTTAGTATCGAAGGAGCAGTATTAGGTGCCGCGCTGGGCATCTGGATTTACAGCCGGTATTCCAAATTGAACTATGGAGCCTTCGTTGATGCTATAACGCCGTCAATCATTTTAGCTCAGGCAGTCGGCCGGATAGGTTGTACCATCAACGGCTGCTGTTTCGGTTTACCGACCAACCTGCCCTGGGCAGTGGCCTATACCAACCTGGCCAGTGAAGCGGGAAATATGCTCGGGATAGGTGTCCATCCCACCCAGGTTTATGAAATTATTTTTGACCTGATAGTCTTCGGGATATTATTAGCGCTGAGAAAAAAATTCAAGCCCGAAGGTTCTTTATTTGCTATTTACCTGAGCTTTTATGCCGCATGGAGAATCGGTATCGATTTCATCCGGGACGGCAATCCCTTCCTGTTCAGCCTGCATCAAGCTCAGGTAGTCGGTATTGTGATTTTACTGGTAACCGTTCCCTTCCTGATAATAAAGACAAGGTTAATCTCTAAAGATAAGCAGGCGGTGCCGGAACAAAATACCAATGAGTGATGCCATTACCCTGGAAAATATTAGCAAAAAGCTGGGCGGACGCCAGATACTGAATAAGGTGAGTTTCACCATTGAAACCGGCGATATATTCGGCTATCTAGGGCCGAACGGTGCCGGCAAGACCACCACCATCCGCATACTGTTAGGTTTAATGACGCAAACCGGCGGCCGGATTTCCATACTGGGTAAAAATGTCAGCATCGATGAAAACCGCCGTAATATCGGCTTCGTCCTGGAAACCGACGGCCTTTACGACCAGATGTCGGCACATGATAATCTGGTTTTTTACGGCAGATTATACGGTGTAACGCAATCCGAAGATAGAATCCGCGATATTTTAAGATTAGTCAGGCTGCAGGATAGAGCTAGAGACAAAGTATCGGCCTATTCCAAAGGCATGCGGCAGCGGCTGGCATTGGCCCGGGCGATGATTCACAATCCGGATATTTTGATTTTGGACGAACCTACCGCCGGAGTCGACCCCACCGGGCAGGTCGAGGTCAGGCAAATCATACTGGATATGGCCGCACGCGGGAAAACGGTCTTTTTCAGTTCGCATAACCTCGATGAAGTACAGCGTATCTGCAACCGTATCGCCCTGATAAACCGCGGGGTCATCCAGCTCTACGGCGAGACGGAAAAACTCCAGCGGGAGATGAGCAAGAGCGAAGTGTTGATAGAGACCTCGGCAGCCATTCCGGAAACGGTGATGTCGGAATTAAGAAGCCTGCCCGGGGTTGATGTTCGGGAGATAAAGGATAATAGTGTTGTGATATCGACCGGTAATAGTACCGGTATACCGGACATCGTCGATTTCTTAGTCCGGAGAAACGTGCGTATCGAGGAAGCCAGGCGGCGTGAGGCGAGCGTCGAGGAAATCTATACCAGCATATTGAAAGAGGTCGAACCATAATGAACCGCATGGCAGTGCTGCTGCGTAAAGACCTGAAAGATATTCTGAAAAGCCGTATTACCTATTCTTACCTGATACTGCCATTGTTTCTCTCTTTCGCTTATGTCGCTTCCGCCTCCGGCCTGATGAATTCCTTGACCCAGGAGGGGGTAAGCACGGCGATTCTGGCTGAGGCTGCCCAGAGCACTATCGATGGTATCTTCCGTAGTCTGCCGCTGATTGTTATGATGCTGACCTGCAGTGTTCTGGCATCTTACGCGGTCGTCCTCGATAAGACCAAACGAATACTGGAGTCTTTGCTTGCCACGCCCCTAAGCCTGCGAGAGGTCTGGGTAGCGAAAAGTCTGGCTGTAACTATACCGAGCGCCGTTATCGGCATCGTGATGTCTTTTATAATGGTAATCATCGTGAATTTTATCGCTTTCATACCTCACGTGGGCTTTGTCTTCCCCGGCCCGGTCGCATTAGCGACAGGCATAATACTGGTACCTGTCGTGACGTACTTTGTCGTCAGTATCGTAACCTGCCTGCAACTTATTATGACCAATCCCCGGCTGGCCAGTCTGGTCTTTTCGCTGCTTTTTCTAGCGGTGTTTTTCACGACCGCGCTAACTCAAGTCGGACTAAACGTGAATCTCAGCCTGATTTACCTCGGTCTGGTTGTGGTTTTGCTGGTGATTAACTACTTCATCGCCCGCTTGCTGACGAAAGAGCGGATTGTTATGTCTTCGAAAACAATGTAATTGTTCAAAATGTGACATCCAGTATGTGCACCGGCATAAAATAAGTTAGAATAAATTGATATTGAGAATACACCTATCTCACTGTGAAGGAAGACTTAGCGATGCTATTGAAGATTAGGTATCATAACAGTCCGCCCCAAAACAGGTTGGATTCCAAGGAGGAATCATGAACCAATCTACACCAGTTCTCCAATCCAATGGAAAAGGGAAATGGGGCGTATTAGCAGTCATCTCATTCTCGCTCTTCATGATATTGCTGGATGTTACCATTGTAAACATTGCTTTACCTCACATTATGACTGCCTTTAAGGTCGGCCTGTCATCTATCGAATGGGTTTTTAACGTCTACGTCCTGGTTTTTGCAGCTTTACTGCTTACCCTGGGGAAACTGGGCGACTTGTTCGGGCGCAGGCTACTATTCGTTATCGGTCTGGGGATATTTACATTGTCTTCATTAGGCTGCAGCCTGGCTCCCACTTTTAGTGCCCTGTTAGTTTTCCGTGGCATCCAGGCTATCGGTGGAGCAGCGATGATGCCGGCAACACTATCTATTCTCAATGTAGAATTCAGCAAAAGCCAGCGAGGGTTAGCCCTAGGGATATGGGGTGCCGTTGCCGGGGCTGCTAATGCCCTAGGACCAATCATCGGCGGGGCGCTGGTGGATGCAGCCTCATGGCGATATATTTTCGTTATCAACATTCCCATCGGTATCTTTGCTCTTATTGCTGCTCTGATGGTTGTTAAAGAATCTAAAGAACCGGGGACTAATCGCCATATCGATATCCCGGGCGTACTCATTATTTCACTGGCTCTGTTTTGTTTGGTTTTTGCTCTGGTAGAGGGGCAGAAATACGGGTGGACATCACCGACTATCCTGATACTTTTCGCAGTGGCGATAGTAAGTTTTATTGCTTTTATTTTTGTTGAATTGAAAACCGCTATTCCATTGGCTCAATTGCAACTATTCCGAAACCATACCTTTTCAGCAGGCAATTTCGTTGGCATGGTACAGTCCTTCGGATTAATAGGGGTCATTTTCCTCCTGGTCTTATTCTTACAAATAGTGTTGGGGTTTAATGCTTTGAAGGCAGGACTGACTTTATTACCTCTGCCACTGGCTATTATAGTCGTGGCACCCTTTGCCGGCAGACTAACTGATAAAATAGGCGGCCGCTGGATATTATTCGCAGGGACCCTAATAACGGCTCTAGGAATTTATCTAATGTCTAACCTTTCCGGCGTTACTAATTGGACTAATCTGGTATTGCCGTTGGCGGTGTGTGGTGTGGGCATGGGTCTAGTTATGGCACCGACGACTACAGTAGTCATGGCTAGCACTCCTGTTCAGCAATCCGGCATGGGTGCCGGAATTCTTTCCACAACGCGCCAAATCGGGTCGGTACTTGGTCTTTCCGTACTGGGAGCCGTTTTACAAAACCAGCTAGTAAATAATATCTCTAATGGGTTGGCCAAATATCCCCAAATACCGGAAGCCATACGTAATCAAATAACGAATGGAATACAATCCGGCGGCTTAAGCATCGGCGGTATGAATGTTCCCAGCACGATTCCAGAAGAAATGAAAGTCCAACTGATTACTTTGTTTAAGGACCAGTTTGCTCACAGCCTGGATATCACCATGAAGGTAGGTATCATCGTTATTCTATGTGGAACAATCGCCTCGCTATTTATATCAAGTCACGTCCGGAGTACCAAGAAACCCACCGAACCGCCTAATAAGTGACGTCTGAGGTATACTCTGATCAGCTATCGATGAAGGGAATTACCGCTATCACAATTATGTCTGCTTAGGCTAGCGGAAGCTAAATACTACGTATAATCAAAGCTTAAAACTGCCTCTTTTTAATAGCCGATATTATACTGAATTAGCCGGTATTTTACGGATTAATTAAGCTAACATTCCTCAAGCGGCGGCAATATTCCGTCGCCAATTCTATTTCAGCGGCAAATCGTAAATCCGCCAGCGTTTGTAATAACGGCATCCGGCTATCTGTATAACTTTAATGATGCGCTCATTGTCTTCCAGAATCAGCGATGCGTCACTTTCCTGATAATGTTTGGGGAGAACATGGTCGGCAACATCGTTAAGCAGCAAAGGTAAAATATCTTCACGGCGGAACTCGGGCTTGATGCCGAAAAACATCCCGCGTATCCGGGGAATATGACGGCGCGTTACCAGCAACCTGATTATCCGGACTAAATCCGAATCCCCGTACCAGCGCCAGCGGGGGCGTAAAGCATAATTCGGATCCGGGATAAGCCCCATAACAGCGACCGGTTGGCCGTTAATGTAAGCGAAGCGGACTATGTCGGGGTCGACGATAATTCTCAGCGAATCAGCAATCGAGTCACCCTCTTCATCGGATATCGGTAGAAAGCCCCAGTTTTGAGCCCAAGCCTCGTTATATATACCGACCATTAAACGGACTTCCGCCCGTAATTTTTTCATATCCATTGGTCTGATTTCCAGGCTGCCATCCGTGTTAAGTTGGCGGCGGAAACGCCGTAATAGCTTCATATTAGCATCCTTACGGTGAATGTAATAAGCCAGATAGTCTTTAGCCTTCTGAAAACCGTACCGTTCCAGAAATTCCTGATAATAAGGCGGGTTATGCGTGAGGTCGGAAGTGGGCGGGTATTGAAACCCGTCGATTAACAGACCCTGCCGTTCGTGAGTGGAGTTGGAATATTCTCCGGGGCCCCGCATTACGGCCATACCGCGGGCAGTTATCCATGCCCTGGCTTTATCAAGTAAAGTCCGGGCTACTTCATAATCGTTAACCACCTCGAAGAAGCCAAAGGAACCGATGGATGTCTTATGGTATTCGTTGAACTCCCGGTTAATCGCCGCCGAGATACGGCCGACCGGCAGTTTGCCCCGGTAGGCTATAAAATGAGTTACTTCGGCGTGGCGTTGATAGGGATGATTGCGGGTCAACAAACCCTTGAGGCCGAGTAAACGGTTACCCAGCAGGTCGCCGTTGAGAGGCGGCGTCCAACAAGGGTCGCCATGATATAACCGCCAGGGAAATTTCACGAAATCCTTGAGCCTATTATCGCCCAGAGGAATCTCTATTACGTTAATCGGTTCTAACATAAACACTCCCATGCCCAGTGAAATTCTATAGTGTTACTTTTACGGGTGAAAAAAAGTATTGCAAGACACTAATAAACGGTAAATAACGTGATAACCTCTTCCACGATTACTTTAAATAGGATAGAGGTTTACGGGGCAGGTGTCAATTAACAGGAGGGTTAATTCTGCAGAGCGACTCACGGACAACCGAACTTATCATATCTTCCGCTTTACCCAGCGTCCCGTTAGAAAATATATACCAAATACTATTGCCCTGATAACAATTACTGCAGCCATCGCCCACCATATCCCCTTCACCCCGAGGTTGGTTATCTTAGGGAGGAATATAGCTAACGGCAGTCCGATGCCCCAGTTAGTTACCAGGCTGACTATCATTACCGTAATAGTGTCCCCGACGATATTGAGAGTCTGCCCGGTTACCATCACGAGGCTAAAAACAAGGTAAGCTACCAACTGTATCCTGAGGTAGGTACTGCCCAGGGCGATAAGAGGCGGCTCATGGGTAAAAATACCCAGCGGGTATTCCGCCCAGAACCAGATTAGAGTCACGATTATAAGCATAAAAGCGGAAAAGTAAGCCACGGCCAGCCAGGCGGTCCGGACGGCTCGCTCCGGCTGGTGTGCCCCCAGGTTCTGGGCGGCCAATACACCGGCAGCCTGCCCGAAAGACATTACGGGCAGTATAAGGAACATATCAATTCTTTGCCCGATAGTATGAGCGGCTACCGACAGAGTACCAAAAGCGGTAACCAGAGTTATCAGCACAAATCCGATTAAAGTTCGGTCTACGCTGGAGATAGAAGCCGGGATGCCGATTTTAATCATTTGCCACATCGCGCGGAAATCCAGACGGAATCCCTCTAACGACAGCCTGAGTCTGGTTTTACCACTGAAAAGGAACCATATCCCGATAGAAGCCCCGATCCCCTGGGATAAGGCATTGGTTAAAGCCGCTCCGTTAGCTCCTAACTCCGGGAATATCCACCAACCGAAAACCAGGAAAGGACAGAGGGCCACGTGAAAAGCACGGAAAGCAATGATTATCCACAGCGGTCTCATCGTATCACCGGAAGCTACCATAGTGGCGTTAGTCATCATCTGAAATGATATGGTTATAGATGCAATCAGCATAATCCTGAGGTAGGGCCCGCCTATCGCGACTACCTCGGGTGCTGCCCCGACCAGATGCAATATACTATCGGCAAAGAGCCAGCCGACAATTGCCATTGCGATGGCAACGCCAGCACTGATAACCATACCCTGACGGGCAGCGTGGACAGCCGCCTCTTTATCCCCGGCTCCAATCTGCCGGGCAACCATCGCCTGTAAGCCGACGAATAACCCAAATACCAGGGATTGCAATAGCATTACGACGATACCGGCAATGCCCACGCCGGCTACGGCGTTATCACCCAACCGGCCAACCCAGATGAGGTCGATAGTCGGGCCGAGCATATTCAAGGTACTGCTCAGTATCATCGGCCAGGCGAGTTCCAGTAAGTTCCTGACGATACTGCCTTTAGTCCAGTCACGGTCGGATTTGCCAAAACGCCTTACGGCCACATTATTCTCTCTTTATTACCCGTCAACATATATATGGTAACCTTTAGTAACGATTCGACGGTACTGTCGAGGCAAAATATGCTAAAAACAACTTAATACAAATTGGTTGTGTAAATATTGGGCGCCAATACCGGTTATTGATTCGTTATTAGCCAATTTTAACAATTCCGGCGGTAAATATCTAATCGGGCAGTTGACAAATTTTTATATAGGTACTAGACTGTGGGTTGCGTGTTATTGATTTCCCAAAGACTTTAACTTAATAAAGGCGGTTTATATGGATATAAAAACCCTCTTACAAACAATGGTTGACCGGGGTGCCTCCGACCTCCACATCGGCGTACCAAATTCGCCGGTATTCCGTATTCATGGTGATTTAGTCTATCAGGCTGATTTTCCCCCTGCCACAAAAGAAGACGCCGAAAATATTTTGGCGGCTATCGCCACGCCGGAACAGCTCAAAGTATTCCAAGAAGAGAAGGAGCTTGATTTCGCCTATAGCGTCCCGGGGCTGGCCCGTTTCAGAGTTAATGCCCTGCGGCAGCGAGGAACCACCAGTATCGCTTTCCGCTTCGTTCCCTTCACCGTACCGACTATTGACGACCTCGAATTACCTCAGATATTGAAAAAACTCGTTTTAAAACCCCGGGGTCTCATACTGGTAACTGGGCATACGGGCAGCGGTAAATCAACGACACTGGCTGCGATGATTAACCATCTCAATGAGAATGATAAACGAAATATCATTACTATCGAGGAACCTGTGGAATTTCTCCACCAGAATAAAAAGTGTATCATTTACCAGCGGGAAGTTGGTAGTGATACCCATTCTTTCGCGAACGCCTTAATGCACTCTTTAAGACACGACCCCGATGTCCTGGTAGTCGGTGAGATGCGCGACCTGGCGACGATAGCTACCGCAATTACCGCTGCGGAAACCGGGCACCTGGTACTGGGAACACTGCATACTTACAGTGCCCCCCAGAGCGTTGACCGCATCATAGATATCTTCCCACCCGACCAGCAGCAACAAATAAGATTCCAACTATCACAGGTACTTGAAGCCATCCTATCCCAAACACTGGTGCACCGCATTAAGGAAGGGCGGATTGCCGCTTTTGAAATATTAACCGGGACACAAGCCGTCAGGAATTTAATACGGGAAGAAAAGATTTACCAGTTATCTTCATTAATGTCGGTCGGTAGTAGAGACGGGATGCAAACACTTGACCAGGCACTGTCCGGTCTGGTCAGGAATAAGATAATAGCTAAAGAAGAAGGCCTGCGTAAAGCTAATGACACCGAGCTCTTCGAGAAATGGCTCAGACATGATTCAGCATAAGAAGACCCCCGGGCTTGATTGTCGTTTATGCCCGGTCATCAGCTTTGCCAAAATCCAAAATATTTAACCGGAGAGTCTCATTGCCGTTCCATTGGTCTATCTCCAGGTTATATACGATATCCATACCGGAGGCGATTTCACCGACATAACTCCCTAACCCGAAAGCAACCCCGTTCCAGACGGAGTTCCCCTGTTTCACTTTAAGTCGCAAGTGCTCGCCGTTATTACCCATCGTACGGCAATCGAGAACGGTAACCCCCCGGCTGAGGAATACCGGCACCGGATTGCCCTCACCGAAAGGTGCCAGCTGCTGAATCATTTCAAAAATCTTATTGCCGCCAATCTCCGATAAAGTTACCTGCGTATCGATATCAATATGCGGTTTTAAGTCAATACCGGCCAGCTCCGTAGCGGCAACTTGCAGCAGGTCCTGTTTAAGTTTAGGAAGATTACGGGTTGGTAAGGTAAAACCGGCGGCCTGAGCGTGCCCGCCGTAATGGGTGAGCAAACCGCGACTCCGGTTAAGAGCGTTAATGATGTTAAATTCCGGGATACTGCGACAGCTGCCGGTACTCCAGAACTCTCCCGCACGGACGACTACTGCGGGACGGTAATGCTCCTCGGCTAAACGGCCGGCTACCAGTCCGTTGACACCTGAGGGGAATTCTTCCGAGCTCACGAATAAAACCGGCGCCGGTTCTTCTTCCGATACCTGCTCCCTAGCCAAACTCAAAGCGTCCCGAGTTATTTTCTGCCGCTCGACATTTTTCCGTTCCAGCCAGACCGAAAGCTCCTTCGCCACTTCCAGCGAATCGGTAGTCAATAGCTGGTAGCTGGCTATGGCGTGTTCCAGCCTTCCGGGGGTGTTAAGCCGGGGTGCGATAACCCAGGAAATTCTTTCCGAACTTATGCCGCCCGCCGTGAGGCCGGCCTGCAGCATCAACTCCTTGATACCCAACCGGGGGGTATTATTAAGTACCTGCAAACCTCGTTTGACTAGATAACGGTTTTCCCCCCGCAGCGGGACGATATCCGCCACTGTGCCGAGAGTAACTAAATCCAGTAGTTTATCGAGTTCCTTATCATCCCTGGCAAGACCCCGGTATAACGCCTGAACCAGTTTTAGAGCAACACCTACCCCGGCTAATTCGGTAAAGGGGTAAAGCGAGTCGGTACGTTTAGGGTCGACTACGGCAATAGCCGGTGGTAATTCTTCCAGCGGCATGTGATGGTCGGTAATAACGATATCCATGCCCAATCTACGAGCTTTTTTCACTTCGGGTAGAGCCGTAACGCCGCAATCGCAGGTTATGATAAGTCCAGCGCCCTGCTTATGCAAGCTTTCGATAGCCGCAGACTTGAGTCCGTAACCCTCAGTCAGGCGGTGCGGAATATACGGCTCGGGCAGGCCGCCCAAAGCTTTGATGCCCTCGACAAGGAGAGCGGTACTGGTGATACCGTCGACATCAAAATCGCCGTATATAATAATTTTCTCACCGGATAAGATGGCCCGGTAAATACGGGTAACGGCCTGTGACATATCCGGCAGACGGAAAGGGTCGGTACCCGCCGGTAGACCGGCGTCCAGAAATAAATTAAAATCAGCCGGTTCGGTAAGACCGCGGTTTTGGAGCAGTTGGACGATTAAAGGCGGCAAATTTGGAGTACGGGACAATTGCCGCGCGGAGACCGGCGGCAGGACATTCCAGCGAAAATGGTTCAAGCCTATGCCTCAGTGTACTTACGGAATACTAATACCGAGTTATGGCCTCCGAAACCGAAGGAATTGGACATTGCCACATTAACACTCGCCTGGCGGGCCATATTGGTTACATAATCAAGGTCGCAATTCGGGTCGGGCGTAGTGTAATTAATTGTCGGCGGAATTACGCCGTTAAACATCGTCAGGATACAAACGGCCGCTTCCACCGCCGCACCGGCACCAATCATATGACCGGTCATCGATTTGGTAGAGCTAACCGGTATCTTATATGCATAATCGCCGAATATTTTCTTAATGGCCATCGTTTCGACCTTATCGTTAAGCTGGGTTGAAGTACCATGAGCATTAATATACTGGATATCGGTAGTTTTTACGCCGGCGTTCGCCAGAGCGGTCTGCATTGCCCTTACCGCGCCACTGCCATCTTCAGCCGGTTCGGTGATATGGAAGGCATCACCACTGGCACCATAGCCGATGATTTCGCCGAGTATTTTCGCTCCGCGTCTGATAGCATGTTCCAGACTTTCTAAAACCATGACTGCAGAGCCTTCGCCGATGACAAAACCGTCACGAGTAGCATCAAACGGACGGGAAGCCGTCTTAGGGCTGTCGTTGCGGGTAGAAAGAGCGTTCAGGGCATTAAAAGCACTGATGCCGACGGGATTAATGATAGCCTCGGCACCACCGGCCAACATGACCGGGGCATTGCCGCGTTTAATGAATTCATAAGCTGCCCCGATGGCGTCTGAACCGGAGGAACAGGCAGTCGTGATGCACAAATTAGGACCTTTGATGCCGAGCATGATAGAAATCTGGGCGGCGGCCATATCGGAAATCATCATCGGTACCAGGAAAGGACTGACTCTATCCGGGCCTTTCTCAACGAGTATTCTAGTCTGGTCGTATAAGGTAGTCAGGCCACCGATACCGCTGCCGATAAAGATACCGGTATTATTACTGTTATCGCCGTTAATCACCAGGTTAGCATTAGCCATAGCCTCTTTCGCGGCCACTACGGCAAACTGGCTGAAACGGTCCATCCGGCGGGCGTTTTTCCGGTCGATATAATTGGTCGGCTCGAAACCTTTAACCTCACCGGCGAATTTAGTCTTGGTATTAATGGCAACAGTATCGAATAGAGTAATATTATCTATACCCGATTTACCGGTAGTCAGATTTTCCCATGAAGTAGGGGTATCCAGCCCCAGTGGGCAAATAATGCCGATACCGGTAACAACAACTCGGTTATTAGGAATTTCCATACTTCTCCCCCCGATGTCTCCTCAAGAGCGTTTGCTCAAGCAGAATTTACCCCATTATAATTAACTAAGCAAAGATGAGTCAATTTACATATAGAGGTTGCTACGGTATAAATGAAAAATATTCGTAAAATACGCGTCGCCCTGGAAACCCTAGGCTGTAAGGTCAACCAGGCTGAGACGGAAAAGCTAGCCCGCCAGTTCATCGCCGCGGGCTACCGGCTGGTACCCGCGGATACCGAAGCAGATATATATGTCCTGAATACCTGCACGGTAACTCATATTGCCGACCGTAAGTCCCGCCACTGGCTGCGGACAGCCCACCGCCGAAACCCGGATGCTTTACTGGTGGCGACCGGATGTTATGCCGAACACGCTGTTAAAGAACTCTCCCAAATCGAAGGCGTCAGGTTGGTTGTCGGTAACACAGATAAACCCCGGCTGGTAGAAATAATAGAGAATAATTTATCTCCAAATAGTATGGGTAAACAACACACCGTTACCGTCCACCCGTTATCAGGCACCGCTCTGTCCCGAAATGATATTGAATTAACCGAGGGGATGTTCCGTACCCGTACCTTTATTAAAGTTCAGGACGGCTGCCATAACTTTTGTTCTTATTGCATTGTCCCGTTTGTCAGAAACCGGGAAACCAGCCTGCCGGCCGGACAGGTTATTACCGAAATAACAGTACGGCAGGCGGAAGGCTTTAAAGAAATCGTTATCACCGGTGTGGAAGCCGGCTCCTATAACGACAACGGCACTGATTTAACCGGGTTATTGAAAATAGTATTGGCGGAGACGGCGATAGAACGAATCCGGCTTTCTTCACTGCAGCCACCGGAAATTACAGAGGATTTACTCGAATTGTGGCAAAATCCACGTCTCTGCCGTCATTTTCACTTGGCTTTACAGAGCGGCAGCGATGGGGTCTTAAAGCGAATGCACCGCTGTTACACTACGGCCGATTACGCCAGTGCAGTCTCACTCATCCGTGCGTGTATTCCAGATGCGGCTATTACTACCGATATTATCGTTGGGTTTCCCGGCGAGACCGAACAGGAATTTGAGGAGGGCTTCGAGTTTTGCCGGCGGATGGAATTCGCCCGGATACACGTTTTTCCTTATTCCGTACGCAAGGGAACTAAAGCTGCTGATTTCCCCGACCAGGTAGATGATAAAACCAAAAAGCAGCGTACTGATAAAATGCTCGCGTTGGCTAACGAGTGCATCCGTAACTTTAGCCGTAAGTTTATCGGTAAAACAATGCCCGTCCTCTTCGAACAAAAGGAGTATAATTTGTGGTCGGGTTTAACGGACAATTATATCCGGGTGTATTCGCAAAGCGAAGAGGATTTAACGAATAGGATTTTAGCTATAAAACTGAAGAGTGTATTTAGGGACGGAGTATCCGGGGTCCTGTAATTACTGCTTATAAACTAAATACTTACGAGTTCCATCGCTATTGAAGTTTCTATTTGTCGGGGCGAGATATCCCAGTAAGTGCGGAGCAGTTCATCCTTATTAGGCTGCAGCTTAAAACCATATCTTTCGTAAAGGCGTATCGCACCGGTATTAGCCGTCCAGGTGCCGACCAGCAGCCGTTCGGTCTGACATAACTTCATCAGGTGTTCTAACAGCCCGGAACCGATACCCTTATTCTGCCACGGAGTTAAAACGTAAGCATGACGGATTAAAGTTACGTCCGCCACCGACTCGATACCCATCACCCCAACCAGTTCTCTGTTTTCCACCCAGCCGTAAAAAGTCATCCGCTTAATTTCGCCCTCGAGTTCGCTCATCGGCATATACGGCTGGTGATAGCAATCGGCGGGAATGACACCCTCATAAGCGTGTGCCGCCTCATTTATAATAGAATATATACGGTTTGTATCAGAGAGTTTGCACTGACGAATCATAATATATTAAGCACGAAGCACGAATATCAAAATACGAAATACAAATTGCCTTATTAGTTCCAAGGGTGTTTCTTAATCGTTAATAAGAGACTGCTTAGTCGTCCGGCTTCAGAAGAGAGACCCCTGGCAATGGCATACTCTATCTAGCTTTCTTCATCAACGACCTGCTTAAAGCCATACCACCGGTCATTGCTCAGGAGCCGGTATAACACCTCCGGTGAGACGGTATAAGCCTCGCCACCGCGACGCAGGCTTAATTCCTCGCTTAATGCCACCGTATCCATCGGTTGATTGCCCTTCGCCAGCAAGACCCGAAAGGTGCTTTCCAGTATGGGTAATCTGGCGGTAATAAAATCCGGTCCCCGCGAGCAGCAGTTTTTCACCATATCCACGATATCTCCGGCACTGATTTTCTTCTTCTTCTTTTGCAGTTTCTCAGAGCATTTCGAGCAAAGGCTGCGCCGTGCTAAATCGACAAAGGAACGGTTATTCTTTTCATACCATTCGAGGTCAATGACCCAGCTAGAGAGTGGTTGTTCCGGAGCAACGTTGGCGGTTTCTTGCATAACCATGACCCACCTCCTGACGGTTAAGTTTCCAGACCTATCCGGGCTACCTTTATCAAATCGAGGTATTCCGCTTTCAGGTTAAGGAATTCGGTAACCTCGCTGTCTACCTGGAACGGCTCACCGACGAATATTTTACCGTATTCTTCGATTCTGCCTTTGGTAGGGTCATCGCCGTTACTGGTAAAAATCTGCCGGCCTTCGATGATACCCAGGTCGAAGGGCAGCGTAAAATAAAGGTCGGCGATGACCTTTTCCATACCCAGACTGTAGAGCATATCCCAGCCCTGCTTACTAGAGTACTTGTTCGAGGGTAACAAGCTGAGCAGGTTCATTAAAGTCAGGTGCGGCTGGTTATTCACGACTTTTAAAGGACTGACCGCAATGAGGTAGTCGCTGGATAAAATAACGTTGGGCACCCAGAAAGTGGGCACCATCAGGGGCTTGGTCAGGGGATTTTCCACCTCGACCCATATCGAGTCTTTTACATCGAGCATCAGCACCCGGGGGAAGTTGTATTTTAAGGCCTGGTAAATCGGCTGGACCGGCGAGCCGTCAGGGGTACCTTCGAGGATGACGATATCGGCGTCGCTGACCTTCCGGATGCCTTCGATAATCGTAGCCAGTAACTTCGGGCTGGTACTTACCGGATAGGCCGAGGGATGAATAGCACACGGTTTGATAAGCACCCGGCGAGCCCTGGATATAGCCGTAGGTGCTTCAAAAGCATATTGGGAGGCTTCGAGTATCACGGGTTTACCCTCCCCCCGGTTAACCGGTCTTCGGGAACCTCTGTATTAACGATTTTCCTAACCATCTTTTATAAATTTACCGCTCAAGCATTTTCAGGAATGTCGGTGGTCGTCTTCAATTCCGGTTTTTATTATTTCCCTGGCCTTTTTCAAATCGGCCTCTGTATCGACATTAAAAAAGCTCAGGTGGCGGGGGTCGAAGCGGTTGAATTCTTCTGCCCCGACGTATCTCACTTTTAACTCCGGGTATAGTTTAAATACCTTGAGTTGATTGCGTTTAATCAGTTCCCCCATCGTAACCAGACAGTTCTTCGAATATACGGCGTGTAACTGTTCCGTCATCTCACTATTCAACCGCGGCACCACAACGTCATAGCCGGCCGCAAGGTTTATCATATAGTCCAACAGGGGTACATTTAGGAACGGCATATCACAGCCTACCACCAGATTATAAACCGTTGCGGAAGCGGTTAATCCGGTAAATATACCTCCTAAAGGACCGTATCCCGGGAAAATATCAACGGCGAACCTCAACTTGGGATACTGGGCAAACTGATTATAAGATTGTCCGGAATTGGTCACCAGGATAATATCACTCTTAAACGAACTAAGGCGAGACAAAACCCGCTCGATCATGTTACTGACACCAAGTGGTTCTAAAGCCTTGTCACGCCCCAGTCGTACGCTCTTACCACCAACCAGAACAATACAACTTATTTCCGGATGTGAAGTTTTTCTCGCGGTATACCACCCCCTGGAGACAGCTAACATAGCATTATACCATAAAAGTAAACTTTTAGGATAGAGGGGTGGGGAATAAATTTTCTAAATAGCTATTACTGTCGATAACCGGAATATCAATAATTCTCTTATTGTCTAATAAATAAAAACCCTTAGTAAGCTTTGAGTTTAATACTAAAGTCCCACCGGGTCTACATCTACCGTCCAGCCGCGCGGGATGTCTATTTCACCAAGGAATTTCGAGGGGTGGGCACCCCGCAGGATTATCTGCCAGCGGTAGCGGCCGCGCAGACGGTGGATAAACGCCGGGGCCGGCCCGATAATACTAATATCGGCCAGGCCGCGGGCATCCCTCTCGGTTGCGATAACCTGTTTCAGCCTCTCCGCTTCTTCCCGGCAGCGATTATCATTAGCATGGGTAAAAACCAGGCTGACCAACCGGCTAAACGGCGGATTATTTAGTTGCTTTCGGTAAGCAATCTCTTTTTCAAAAAACAGGGCATAATCGTGTTTAGCGGCGGCCTGAACGGCGTAATGCTCCGGAGTGTAGGTCTGAATAATAACTTTACCGCCCTTGAGACCCCGCCCCGCCCGTCCGGCTACCTGGCTTAATAACTGGAACGTCCGTTCCCCCGCCCGGAAATCAGGCAGGTTCATGCTGGTATCCGCATTAATGACCCCCACCAGTGTTACCAGCGGCAGGTCTAAGCCTTTGGCTATCATCTGTGTTCCAATGAGGATATCCGCCTGGTGGCTGCGGAACCGGTCCAGGATTTCCGTATGGTTATGCTTTTGCCGGGTAACATCACTGTCCCAGCGTAATAATTTCGCTTGCGGAAACGCTTCAGCTGCGGACTCGGCCAGCTTCTGGGTTCCGATACCGACGAATTTAATCCGCCGGGTGGAACATATCGGACAGACCACCGGCACTGCCGTCCGGCGGTTGCACTGGTGGCAGACCAGTCTGTCTTCATCAGTATGGTAAGTCAGGCTGACATCACACCGCTTACACCGCATTACAAAACCGCATCGGCGGCACTGCACGAAGGTGGCCCCACCCCGCCGGTTCAGGAAAAACATCACTTGTTCGCCTTGGGCGACGGCTGCAGCGGTTTTCTCCGCCAGCGACCGGCTGAAGATGCTGCGGTTGCCACTGAGCAATTC
>JAFGLR010000084.1 GCA_016927955.1 Dehalococcoidales bacterium | reverse complement strand
GCGGCCCAGACGCAGTTCGGTATAAGGGATTTCCGCGACGCTATCGAAGAACTGGACCTGGCTGGTATAACGCTCCGGTTCTTCCTTTCGGCTGACACGGGCGTTATAATAATAAGTCCGGACCAGATGGCGCCGTCCGATGAGCTTACCGGTAAATTTGCCGAAATCGATATCCGAGCGGTTGAAGAAAGTCTTCAGGGAGTGGTACATATTACTGCCGTCGATGAAGACCATGACTCGTTCCTGGCGGTCATCCATAAAAAACACCTGCTTTCAATTATTAGGTACTTAACATATTATAGCCTTATTCAGGGTGCTTTGTCTTATAAGGTGTGCCTTAACATTTCGTGTACCCGCAGGAGTGGCATTTAAAACAGCCTTCTTCGTAAGCCAGGAGGGAACCGCAATCGGGACACTGGCCGGCCAGGTTCTTGGCGAGATGCAGCTCCTGCACCTTGGGCTTTTCCCCGGTGATGTGCTTTTCCAGTACGCTGGCAATAGCATCGGCACAGGAAAGGATAGCCTTGCCTTCTTCCCAGGCAATAGACGGGCAGCGGATGCCGCGGAGCTGCTTTACGATTACAGCTATGTCTAATCCCGAACGCAACATATAAGAGATAAGTCTGGAGGTGGCTTCCAGTTGAGCAGAAGCACAGCCGCCGGATTTGCCTAGAGTAGTGAACACCTCGCAGATGCCGGTCTCATCTGAGTTCACGGTGACGTAAATATAGCCGCAGCCGGTAGTGACACGCTCGGTGACACCGGTGGTGACCTTAGAACGTTTGCGTGGGGTTAGAATAGCAGACTGAACCCCGGTTATTTCCGGTTTCTTGATGGTGGTGAGGGGCTGGGAATCGCGGCTGCCGTCACGGTAAATGGTGATGCCTTTCACGCCTTCCTGATAGGAGAGCATAAAGACGTTGGCTATATCTTCCCGGGTGGCTTCACGGGGGAAGTTGACGGTCTTGGAGACGGCATTCTCGGTGTATTTCTGGAAAGCAGACTGCATTTTGACGTGCCATTCGGGCATAATTTCGTGAGCGGTAACAAAGACGCTCCGGATATTATCGGGAATACCTTCGATATTGTGCAAGGGCGTACCTGCAGCCAGTTTTTCCATCAGCTCTTCAGAATAGAAACCGCCCTGTTTGGCAGATGATTCGAAGTATGGATTGGCTTCGACCATATTGGCGCCGTCGAGAATATTATGGATATAGCTGAGGGCAAAGAGCGGCTCGATGCCGGAAGAACAACCGGCGATAATGCTCAGCGTACCGGTAGGGGCTATGGTAGTGCGGGAGGCGTTTCTAACTTTCAAGCCACCCGTTACATCATAAACGCTGCCGCTGAAAGCAGGAAAAACACCACGTTCTTCGGCTAATTCCACGGAGTATTTAGTGGATTCTTCGTTAACGAAACGCATAACTTCTTCGGCAGTCCGGAGAGCTTTTTCCGAGTTATAAGGAATGCCCATTTGAATCAGCATATCAGCGAAGCCCATTACACCAAGGCCGATTTTACGGGTTTTGCGGGTCATTTCGGCAATTTCCGGCAGGGGAAATTTGTTCATATCGATGACGTTGTCAAGGAAGTGAACGGCCGTCTTAATCGTGCGGCCGAGACGTTCCCAATCTATTTCAACAGTTTTATCGCTTCTTTTTAGCATTAAAGCCAGATTGATGGAACCGAGGTTACAGGATTCGTAAGGTAGCAGGGGTTGCTCACCACAGGGATTGGTGCTCTCGATTTTACCCAGCTTGGGGGTGGGGTTATCATGGTTAATACGGTCGATGAAAACAATGCCCGGGTCGCCGGTACGCCTGGCCATATCGACGATATTATCGAATATTTCTCTGGCATTTAGAGAGCCGCTAACGTCTTTGGTATTTGGGTTTATCAGGTTATAGTCGCTTCCGGTTTTAACTGCCTCCATAAACTCAGAGGTTACGGCAACGGAGAGGTTGAAATTGGTTAACACACTCAGGTCTTTTTTGGCTTCGATGAATTTCTCGATGTCAGGATGGTCGATATTCAAGATAGCCATATTGGCACCGCGGCGCATTCCGCCCTGCTTGATAACATCGGTAGCAGTATCGAAGGCCCGCATAAAGGAAACAGGGCCGCTGGCAACACCGCCGGTAGAACCGACTCTATCTTTTTCCGGCCGTAACCGAGAAAAAGAAAAGCCGGTGCCGCCACCGCTTTTATGGATTAGGGCGGTATATTTTACAGCGTTGAAGATAGACTCCATCGAGTCTTCGATAGGTAAAACGAAGCAGGCAGAGAGTTGCCCTAACTCGCGTCCGGCATTCATAAGAGTAGGGGAATTCGGCAGGAATTCCAGCGATGTCATTACCCGGTAAAACTCCTCTTCCCGTGCCGAGGTATTTGCCTTGGGATTATATATCGAGTCGGCGGAGGCGATGGCTTTTGCCACGCGCCGGAACATATCCTCAGGTGTTTCAACTAAATTACCCTGCTTGTCCTTTTTTAAATAACGTTTTTCCAGAACGCGTAAGGCGTTTTCTGATAAATTTATCTTTGATTTCGATACCATTGTTTTTAAACTAGTATCCTCCATTTGTATTTTATCCCCCCCTTGGTTTTTGGGTTCCTCGTGACTGAGGATTTCCTTAATAATAGCGGTAATTTCGTCATCGCTAGGTTGTATCTTGGGCTGCTTGCGTGATTTCGCCGGTACCAGGTATTCCATACCGGGCAGGGCATTAGGAGCCTTTGGTTTTTCCAGACGCTCAATGATCTCGCTGGTGAGTTTTTCGATTATTTCGCGGTTGCGGATGCCCATCGATTCGGCGTCAGCAATGACGCGGCGCAGGATTTCGGTGCGGTTAATAGATTTATTTTCCTTTTCGCTACGGTTGGTTGGCATTTAGTTCCTTACTATATATTAGTTTAGTATTTACTAGTATTATCGTTGCTATTTTTGTCATTCCAGCGTAGGCTGGAATCCAGGTTCTATTAACTCATCATATAGGTCTTTCCATTCGGGATTCATTTCTTCAATTAAACGGATTTTCCATTTCCTATGCCAGAATTTCAATTGTTTTTCACGTTCAATAGCTGAGGTGATATCTTCTCCCTGTTCAAAATAAACGAGATTATGTACTTTATATCGTTTGGTAAATCCTTCGATTAAATTATTCTTATGTTCATAGACTCGTCTAATAAGGTCATTTGTAACACCGATGTAGAGGGTTCCATAATGTTTGCTTGCGAGAATATAAACATAATATTCCTTTTCTTCCATCTTACCTAGATTCTGGCCTTCGCCAGAATGACATATTTAGTAGATTCGTTTTAGGCTCATCTTTTATCAAGAGATTTTATAAACAAAGTAGGTTTATTCATACTCATTCTTTTTTCAAAAAATATTAGTTACGCTTAAATAATGACCAAATAGCTCCACAAGCACCTAGCACAGTTACTGCACCAAATAATTCACCTGCGTTTGCTAGGATTTCAGGAGCCAAAACTATTAACGTAGTTAGCGAAATCGTAAATACTTTCACGTTAATACCTCCCAATACTTATCTTTTATTTCGGCGGCCGCTTTTGGCCGATCCTACTCGTTCATTGGGAATAAGAGACAACTGGCTGGTAGAAACGGCGGGTTTAACTTCCATTAGGCTATCTACGGCATGTTTTAAAGCGGTAATATCCGTAAACTCACGGTAGACGCTGGCAAAACGGATATAAGCAATATAATCAATGTTCTTTAACTTATCCATTACCATCTCCCCAATGGTGGTGCTGGGTATTTCGGCTTTCCCAGCCTGGAGAATCGTATTTTCAATATCATCCACAATCTTTTCGATAGTGCCGGTCGGCAAAGGCCTTTTCTCACAGGCTTTACGAACACCGGAGAGTAATTTTTCCCTGTTAAACTCTTCCCGCCGCTTATCCTTTTTGATTATAAGGAAGCCGGCGGGCTGTACACGCTCATAGGTGGTGAAGCGAGCGTTACAACTCAAACATTGCCTGCGCCGGCGTATGCCGTTATCGATATCACGTGAATCGACAACCTTAGAATCCTGATAGCTACAATAAGGACAAAGCATCTCTTCATTCCAACAGGTTGTGGTTGTATAACAAGTAAACCACAAGCCATAGTGATTGTCAATACAAATTTAAAATATATTTTAGACTCATAAACCAATATATTTGGTTATTGACAATATTCAATGGATATAGTTATAGTTTTAATGTCGTTTGATATCATGGACTAGTTGCTTGCTGGTCTGATAGTGACGGCAAAATAAAGGAGGAAAATAAATGGGCTATTTCGTCATGTTAACCAAATTAACTACAGAGGGCAGAAAAACAATGATGCAGAACCCAGGCCGTATCTGGGAGGTTAATAAGGAAGTAGAGCAGATGGGAGCCAAAATACTGACTCAATATGCTCTATTGGGTGATTACGATTTCATCACGATTCTGGACGCACCGAGTAACGAGGTCATTGCTCGCGTCGCTTCTAATCTGGGTTCCAGAGGGACTCTCCAACCGACATCGTTTGCAGCCCTGACGATAGAAAGCTTAATTAAAGAATTGAATACCGCCAAAGCTTTCAGGAAAGACTGAGGTTGAATAACGGTTTCCAATAGGCGAGTTAATCCAGTTTTATATTGTGATGAATAATATTATAAGATTTTCCTGGCTTATTTAAGAAGCTCCCCTGTATTTGTTAATTAAAACTAGCTGTTTAAAAATATACGTTGTGGAAGTCCTGAAAGTAGTAGAAAAAGAAAAGAGGGAGAGGGTTTGAAGTGACCCCCAAAAGTTAGACACTTTTATTATAGGGCAGTAAGGGCTTGTCGTCGGTGAATAGCGGGCGGTAAGCCCTTTAG
>JAFGLR010000083.1 GCA_016927955.1 Dehalococcoidales bacterium | reverse complement strand
TTGTTCTTTATCGTTCAACGTCACATTCATATGGTGACATTTTCACAGAACACTTAAACGGTGACAAAATCATAGAACAATAACAATTTCCGACTAATACCCTTTGATAATACAGATTCTAGTGTTATAATTTGGGCAAACCACTTAATTCGGGAATAAATGAATGTCGCTGGATTTAAGTAAAGTAGCCAATCAAATAACCGGTATGGTCAGCCAGCTCAAAGAGGGTTCCGCCGGGCGACAGGAACGCTTGAATAATGCTTGGCAAACGATGCAGTCTGCTGATTCCGAAAAATTGAAAAGGAAGATAGCTAAAAGTAAAACCACCTGGCTGGTAGCCGGACTGGTCGATAGTTTATCTCAAACCTATCCGTGCCCCAGGTCACCGGATGATTTTACAGTACTGGCAACCGACGGCTCCCATATAGATGTCGACAGACATCGTAACGCCCGCTGTTTTCTGATAAACATCGGCACGGTAGTTTTAACCTACGGCACTAAACCGGATGCCAAACTGGCTGGCTATCCGCACTTGTATTCCGGTGAAACGGAAATGGTTATTGCTCCGGAAAGGACACGAGACCGGGATCAGGTTATCGAGGGGCCGTTACTCGGGATAAAGCGGGCTGTAGACGAATGCTCTTATCTGGCACAAATCGCCGCAGAATTACCCCCCGGCAGCCGGAACCTCGCTTTGCTGGACGGTTCGCTGATACTGTGGGGTCTGAGCGGTAAAGAATACCCGGATTTTGTCATCGAAGCCCTGTTGGAAAAGGGGATGCTGCATCACCTTGATGAAATGAGAAAGCTAAACACCGACCGTCAACTCGCTGTCGCAAGTCATATCAGCTTTCCCCGCAGCAATGATGTGGCTAACGGGTTACGGGTATCTTTGTGTCCGCACGAAATAGTTGATACCGACCGCTGCCCGGAGTGTAAGACCCGCGATTGCGAAAAAATCGCCGGGATTCAGGACCGCGATTTATTCGATGGACTGTTAAAGCCGGGAGAAAGGTCATCTTTATTTATTAACCAGTCTTCGATAGTGCGAGAACACTATGGCCCACACCAGATATATTTCTTTTATATAAAAACTGAAGAGGAGATTGCCCGGGTGGAGTTACCGTTATGGGTAGCTACCAATCCGGAATTGCTCGACTTAACACATTCCCTAATTTTAGACCAGTGCAACCGGGGTCAGGGCTATCCGGTCGCCCTGAGTGAAGCCCACGAACAAGCTGTGGTTACCGGTGCGGATAGAGAAAATTTCTGGCAACTGGTAGAATCAACATTAATAGAAGAGCACCTGCCTGCCGCCACCTCCGTAAAAAGCCAGAGTAAAAGAACGCGGTGGGTATGATGGATTTAACCTATTCCATTTATGATATAACATTTTTGGAGAGGTAAAAAAATGGCAGAAAAAAAGACGTGTGCTCGCCGGACTTGCGGGACAGGCAAGGCTAAGGTAGCTAAAGCCAAAGCCCCCGCCAAGAAAAAATAGCCGTAAATGGAGGTAACACATGGGTAGCAAAGGCAGAAAAAACGTCAAGAAACCGAAGCAGGCTAAAGAAAAACCCAAGAAATGACCGGATAGGTCTATTACTCTAATATAGAAGTGCTTTATATTTCGTTCAGGATAAAATAATTCAGGGCGCCAGTTGATAGCGCCCGTATTGATAATGAAACGGATTTTTTATGAAAGAAAGAATCGGAGAAATAATCGAGGCCGGCACGAGCGAATATACCGCCCAATGCTATGAACTTTACCGGATACCCCCGCTGGGGAGTCTGGTAAAGACAAAAAGCGGCGGGACGGAAATTATCGGCGTGGTGTGCAATGCGGCAACTACCGGTCTGGAGCCGGGGCGCAAGCCTCTCGCCCGCGGTAAAGATGAGACCAGCGAAGAAGGCATTTACCAGTCCAGCCCGCAGCTACTGAAATTATTGAAAAGCGAATTCGGGGTGCTGGTAGCCGGATTCCGGCAGGCTGATAAAACATACCAGTATTTACCCCCGCAGCCCGCCCGCATCCATAGCTTCGTTTACCCCTGCGAACCGGAGGAAGTAAAAGAATTCAGCCGTTCACTGGCTTTCTTGAATATTCTGTTGAACACCCGATTGCCGGTCGCTATCGAGGAACTGGCAGCGGCATCCTTGCGGCAAATGAGTCTCGTTAATGACGACCCGCACTCTTTTCTGGTGAGTGCCGGGAAAGAACTGGCCGGCCTGCTCGGCAACGAGTATAACCGTTTAAGGACGATTCTGGGGAGGTTACAGGGATGACGGAAGAAAAGACCCGGAAACTCGGTATCGTAGTGGCCGGTTCGCTCAATAAAGGCGTTGAGGTCAGGCTGGACGGCAGCGTGCCGGTGGAAGATATGGCAGTCGGACGTTATGTCACTATCGAAGGGCAGAAAAGGCGTTTCTTCGGGATGATTACCGATGTCCTCCTCGGCGTAACCGATGAGCAGATTACTTATAATCCGCCCGGCATTGCCGACCCTTTCATATCAGAAGTATTAAACGGTACCAGCACTTACGGCATGCTCCACGTGGTGCCTTATTTGATAATAAACACTCTCGCCGGGGCGGACGATAAACCGCAGCCGGTCAAGACGATTCCCGCCCATTTCGCACCGGTAAACCTGGCGGCGGAAAGAGACATCGAACTGGTCTTCGGGAAAGAGGATAAACAGCGGTTCTGGATAGGCAATCCCCTCGATATGGAAACTAAACTCTGCCTCAATCTGGAAGAGTTCGTACGGCGTTCCAACGGCATCTTCGGGAAAAGCGGCACGGGTAAAACGTTCTTCACCCGGATGCTGCTTGTCGGTATGCTGCAAAAAAGTAAAGCCGCCAATTTGATTTTCGATATGCAAAACGAATACGGCTGGTCGGGTACCCAGGAAGGCGGTCCGCCGGTTAAAGGTTTAAAGCAGCTATTCCCGGAAAAAGTCGCGGTGTTTACACTAGATAAAGAAAACTCCCTGCAGCGCGGCGTGAGTACTGACTTCGATGTCCGCATCGGTTACGACGAAATCGAGCCGGAGGATATCGCCTTATTACGGCAGACACTGAACCTGACTGAACCGGCTGTTGAAGCTATTTACCAATTACGCCGGGCACTGGGGAAGAATTGGTTTAATGAAGTCACGCAGATGCAGGAAGAGGACACTGCGGAACTGTTGAACCGCACCAATATTCACGAAAGTACTTTCCAGAATTTACAGCGGGGTCTGGCCACGATTAGGCGTCTACCATTTATAGAGCCACACGCACCCAGTAACGCAGTCAAGGCAATGATGGAACACCTGGAACGGGGCGTACATGTTGTGCTGGAATTCGGACGGTTTAAAGACATCACCACTTACGTTCTTGTAGCCAACCTGCTCTCCCGGCGGATTTATGCCCGCTATCAAGACAGGACCGAAAAAGCGATGGGCGGCAAGGGGCAAGAGCCCATTCCACTGGTAATCACCATTGAAGAAGCTCATAAATTCCTCAACCCGGAAGTCGCCAACCAGACTATTTTCGGCACTATCGCCCGCGAAATGCGTAAATATAACGTTACCTTACTGGTTATCGACCAGCGTCCCAGCGGCATCGATGAAGAGGTAATGTCCCAGTTAGGGACGAAGGTATGCTACTTACTGGACAATGAAAAGGATGTCGATGCCGTAATGTCCGGTGTTTCCGGGAAGAATGAATTAAAATCCGTCCTGGCCCGGCTGGCAGCGCAGCGGCAGGCACTTATTTTCGGTCATGCTTTACCGATGCCGGTAGCCTTCCAGCCGCGGGAATACGGCTCCCCGGAATCCTACGAACAGTTCAAATCTAAACCGGAACCGGAGAAAGATATCGAAGAACTCTGGAAATAAAGTGAGACCGGTATGAGTAAGCAAAAGGTCGGCTTGGCATTAGGGGCCGGTTCCGCACGCGGACTGGCACACATCGGGGTACTGAAAGTCCTTGTGAGAGAGCATATCCCGATTGATATGATATCCGGTACCAGTGCAGGTTCTATAATCGGCAGTATGTTTGCCTCCGGCAAAACTCCGGAGGAGATTGAAAATATTATCCGTAATCTAATTGCGAAGAGATACTCCCTTTTTGCCGACCCTGCACTACCACGAACCGGTCTGGTAAGGGGCAAGAAAATTAGAGATACTCTGAAATCGATTTACGGTGACTTAAATTTTAACGACCTGAAAATACCGTTTGCCTGCGGGACAACGGATATAAATACGGGAGAAGCAATAACGTTAGCTGAAGGCTCCGTACTGGACGCAGTCCTGGCCAGCTCTACTTTACCGGTACTAATGACAACAACGAAATTGAATGGTCGTTATCTGGTTGACGGAGCTATGGTTAACCCGGTTCCGGTGAATATTTTAAAAGATAGGGACATAGGTTTGATTATTGCCGTAAACGTATCGTCTAACGGGTTAACACCGACTGATTCGGAAAAAGCCCCCGGTTTATTCAGAATCGCTATGAATGCACTTCACATTTCCACTTCCCAATCCCTGCGCTCCAGTTTAACCGGAGCCGACGTAATAATTGAACCCTATCTCGCCAATCTAGGTCATTTTGAATTCCAACGAATCGACGAATGCATCGGAATCGGGATAAAGGCAGCTGAAGAAGCTATTCCGGAAATAAAAGAGAAGCTGGCTTCTGTGCAAATCGAAAAATCCGTTCAAACAGACTAATATTTCTTATACCAGTTTTCCGAAACCTCAGTCAGTTCACCTGCTGTAAGTCCGAGTTTCTTATACCACGGCGTGCCATATTTACCGGCAATCTCGGCGAGCTTTTTCACACGGTCGGCACCAATTGTAGAGAGCCATTTCACCCGTTCCGTAGAACTTTTAACCTCCACCACTTCCTGCCAGATAGCCCGGCCGCCCAGGAATCCCGAGGCTCCGGCTTTGCAGGCAATTTCTACCTGAGTGCAAAAGGTATCGAAATCGACGCCGGCACTTAAGATAACCCAGGGAGTTCGTGAAGCCTCGTTTAGCTGCTCGCAATACTTTTTTAGCACCGCCCGCTTGGTTTCATAATGCACATCGGCGGGGAATTCGCTTTTTAAGACGTCTATCGGCATACGGGTAATATCACGAGCCGTCTTTATCACTAATTGCGGCTTAATCGCCGTGAAAAGGGCTTTATTTTTAACTTCATCACCAACCGGATAGGTAACCGGTTCGACTAAAAAAGGAATATCGTACTTCCGGCAATCGGCGGCAACCGTGCGGATAACATCGAGTTGCTGTTTCGTAAGATCCTTTAAATCAGGACGGTAATACAGCAAAATTTTAACGGCGGAGGCACCCATCCGCTTAATCTTTTCCACACTCCAGCCGTCTAAAATACGGGTAACCCGATGCTCTTTACCGCCCTCATAGCCAGTGGCTTCGACACTGACCAGCAGACCAGTGGTCTTCGGTAAAACGCCGTTACTGATACACTGGGCGGCACCGTAAATGGGGTCGAGCAACACCGCACTGGCATATTTGCCCAGTGCCGAACATAGCTCCAGCTTGCGTTTGACCATCTCTGCGGCTGTTACCGCCTCGGGATTCTTCGGATTTATCATACTCTGGAAGGAGCCGCGGTGGTCCATCGCGCACATGATAAAAATGCCATCCGGACTGGCGATTTGCTGTAAGCCTCTGATTTTCCCGATAGTGAGTTCCTTCATATTATCCCCCTATATGCTTCCAACTTTGTATTATGCGTTATAAGCGTGCTTAAAGCAAGGCATATGTTTGTCTTAGACCCCTTACCACGCTATAATGCAAAATATGACAAAAAAACGTGAAGTCTGGTTTTATTACTTCGGACGATGGTTGATGGTAGTATGTCTCCGCCTGCTATCTAAATGGGAAGTTAAAGGAAAAGAGAATGTCCCTAAGCATGGCCCTTTACTGGTAGTCTCCAACCATATGAGTAATGCCGACCCGCCACTGGTGGCGGTAAGTATTCCCCGAAACACGGTTTTTATGGCCAAACAGGAGCTATTTAAAAATCCTGTCAGCGGATATTTTATCGGCGGTTTCGGGGCATTCCCGGTCAACCGTTCAACCGCCGACCGTAAAGCTTTGCACCGGGCTAAAGAAGCGTTGGATAGCGGCTGGTGCCTGGTGATGTTCCCGGAAGGCATGCGCAGCCGCACCGCTACGTTAAGGCAAGCGTTTCCCGGCTCAGCCCTTATTGCTACTCAAAGTAAGGTTACTATTTTACCGGTAGGTATTTCCGGTACGGAAAAAATGACCGGCTGGAAATGGATTTTTCAGCGTCCCCGGATTATCGTAACCATCGGCAAGCCTTTTAAATTAAACCCGGCCAACGGCAGTGTGACGAAAGAAGAATTAACAGAACTGACCGATGATTTGATGGGTCATATCGCAGAGTTATTACCGGAGAAATATCATGGTTTTTATGCGAAAAAGGTCGCTAAAAATGAAAATCGAAAAGTCAGCTAAAATCGGGTTTTGCTTCGGTGTCAGACGCGCTCTGGATATTCTACAAAAAGAGGCGAGGAAGAGAGGCGGTATCGAGACATTCGGAGATATCGTGCATAACGAGCAGGTGTTACAAAACCTGGCGAAACAGGGCATCAGGGTAGCTCATACCATACCGGATATCAGGGGCAAGGTAGTTGTACTCGGTGCTCACGGTGTTACACCGGAAGTCGAGGAACAGATAAAAGCCAGGGGCATCGCAGTTATCAATACCACCTGCCCATTCGTCCACCGGGCTCAGATAGCGGCGAGGCGACTGGTGGAAGCCGGCTTCTTTGTGATTGTGTACGGCGACGCCGATCACGCCGAAGTGAAAGGTATCCTGGGCTGGGCTAAGGACAAGGGTATCGCTACCACTGATGAAAAAGTTGTAGCGTCATTAAAGAAATTGCCGCGCAGGGTCGGCATTCTCTCCCAGACTACAATGATACCGTCCAAGTTTCTCAGGTTCGTGAAGGATAATCTGGACACTGTGTATATTAAAGACTCGGAAATTCGCATCGTCGATACGATTTGCCATGATATCAGGGAAAGGCAGGCTGCGGCTTTAAAATTGGCGAAGAATGTTGATGTAATGCTGGTAATCGGCGGACGGGAAAGTGCCAATACCAGCCATCTGGCGGTACTCTGTGCCACGGCAGCGAAGACCTATAAAATCGAGACCGCGGACGAGTTAAAAAAGTCCTGGTTCAAGGGCAAAAATAAAATAGGTATCACGGCCGGGGCTTCCACGGCGGATGAGACGATAGAAGAGATTATTAAAAAGCTGTCCGGTTTTAAATAACCGTATGGCCGAAATAAAGCAGTAATCCAGCGATAACAATCAAAATCCAATAGAAATCCGGCAGGGGGCCCCACCATCTTTTATGCCACCAGATTTTCCCCTTGCGGAAGTTTTTAATACCATAATACGGGTTCAGAGCAAACCACAGGACGTCTTCCAGCAACACCATCCCGATATAAAAGCCGAGTAACTCGCATTCCAGTTGCCAGGTCCACCCGAGGAAGAAAACCGGCAAATGGACAATGGCAATTAAGAAAATAGTCATAAACAGGTGATAGCCGGTAAAGGGACGCCCGCCGGTCAGCTTCACTATCCAGCCTTTTTCGATACGCCAACCGGGCGAATTGGCCGCCCAGCCGTCTTTACCCTCAATCTGGATTTCCCATAGGGCCAGGATAAAGGCCATAAAAACCATAAAGACCAGAAACCCGATAAACATCTATATTCCTCAGGTGCATTGTATTACGGGAACGGTAATTATGCAATCTTCAAATAAAGTGGGATTATCCCACTTGTCATATCTCCCACTTTATGTTATTATGCGGGTATGACCACCAACATAATAAAAAACGATAAGTTCAGACAAATCGCAACTAATGTTAAACTGGATGCAAAAAAACGGATTGTTCTTTCTAAGGCTCATATCGCCGAAGGAGTTACTTACCACGTCTATTGCAACGAAATCGGTCAGATAATCCTCGACCCTCATATTAGCATTCCGGCTTCAGAGTTATGGCTTTTTAATAATCAATCGGCGTTAAAATCGGTCATCACCGGACTTAAAGAGGCGGCGGAGGGGAAGATATCTAAAATCAATCTAAAAGAATTGTAGGCCGCTTTTTGTTTGATATATACTGGACCGAACGTAGTAAAAACGAGTATTTTAAACTTAAAGCTGACTTTGCTCAGGTTAAACGATATAAAGCTGTTAAGAAAACCATTGAGTTTCTCGCCGCAAATCCACGTCATAACAGTTTACAGACTCACGAGTTTACCAGTTTAAAAGGGCCTTCCGGGGAGAAGATTTACGTGGCGTATGCCCAACAAGCGACACCGGCAGCTTACCGCGTATTCTGGTTTTATGGACCGGATAAAGACCAAATTACGATTTTCGCCGTTACCAGACATCCCTAAAAATATAAGGGGCACGTTAAAACTGAAGTGACCCCCAAAAGTTAGACACTTTTATTATAGGGCAGTAAGGGCTTGTCGTCGGTGAATAGCGGGCGGTAAGCCCTTTAG
>JAFGLR010000002.1 GCA_016927955.1 Dehalococcoidales bacterium | reverse complement strand
TTTGTTCTTTATCGTTCAACGTCACATTCATATGGTGACATTTTCACAGAACACTTAAACGGTGACAAAATCATAGAACAATAACATCATGATAAATATGTATTGTAATTATTATGTTTATGGTGTATTATTGCATAAACTTGAATGACATTATCGTGATATTAGTATATTAATTAGAATGGTTTACGACTTGGGAAGAAGAGCCAGATAATAAAGCCGGGAGGGTACGATGGATACACATATCGAAAACAACCATGATGGCCTTTTTGCTTTTATGCCTCGTTCGGCAATATGTTATGATTTCATTCAGAGCGGCAGAAGAATACGGAAAACCGCCTGGCTGGTACCTCATGTCATAAAACATAAAGACGATACCGAATTGATTTCATGGCGCTGTAACTGGGGGAATATCTGTGAATCAGATTGTACTTACGCTATGGCGAAAGATAGGAACCATTTTATTCAGACACCAGAACGCGTCTAGTAAATATAGTGAATATACTTAACATAAATATCCTACTTTTTCAAATTGGCAGTCGGTTTATTTCTGCCTCATGCTCTTTTAACCACTTCCGATGCTGATAATAATCAGGCGAGTATATTTTCACCAACTTCCAAAATTCAGAGGAATGGTCCATCCGTTTTAAATGACACAACTCGTGTATAACGATGTAATCAATAACCATCTCAGGTACCATTATAATTTTCCAGTTAAAATTCAGATTACCAAGGCGGGAACAACTACCCCAGCGTGTCCGAGCGGACTTTATAGTTAGCTTGTTGTACTTAACGCCAATCTTCCGGCTAAACCCCGCCGCTTTTTGAGTAATCAATTCTTTAGCTTCATCCAAATACCACTCTTTTAATACCTGTCCGGTTCTTTCTTTCGTACTTGCAGTTACTAATATTTTATCCAGAGTCAGGCTTAGTTGAGCATATTCCTGTTCGCCCTGTAATTGCATTAATTTCAGTGGTTTACCCAGATAAACTACATTATCGAGCGTCTGATTATCTAATTGGTTATTTAAGACTTGATACTCTTCAAGTTTGTTTAATATCCAACGGCTTTTCGATTGTAAAAATCGTTTGATTTCAAGTGGATTATAACGTCTGGGGACGATGACACTCAGACCCGATTTAATACGAATTTCCAGCCGTACATGCCTGGCCCGAAAGCTCTGCTTAAGATTATATTTTACGACACGACCATCAATAACTATGTCATCGATGGTAACTAGCTTTAACCTTTGCATAGTATAATATTACAATCCTAACAAACTATTCATATCATACTTGATTCGGCCGACTATATAGCCTAATATTATATTAGTAATATGTTTTCAAGTTGTTTCCATCTTATCAAAAAACGACGAGCCTATCCAAACTAAAGCCGTAATAAGCACCCAGCTTTAGCGGCTTCCGTATTACCTATCAGCTTTCCCTATCTTATTGTGTATAATAATTGGTGCTTCCAGGACGGATTATTCATGAGTGAAAATGTTAATAACAATATGCCTTCAAATCCCGGTGTAGTTTATCGGAACGATATACGTAACGTAGCCATTATTGCTCACGTGGACCACGGTAAGACTACTCTGATTGACGCTATGTTAAAGCAGAGTAAGATTTTCCGTGAAAACCAGGTTGTCGGTGAGTTAATTATGGACAGTAACGATTTGGAACGAGAGCGCGGAATTACTATCCTGGCGAAAAACACGGCTATAATGTACCGCGGGGTAAAAATCAATATTATCGATACACCCGGCCATGCTGATTTCGGCGGTGAAGTGGAACGGGTTATAAATATGGCCGATGGTTGTTTGCTACTTATAGATTCGGTAGAAGGCACTATGCCACAGACCCGTTTCGTCCTACAGCAGGCACTGGAAAAAGGTCTGAAACCGATTGTTATCATTAATAAGATAGACCGCCAAAACGCTCAAATTTCCGAAGTACTCGGCCAGACCCAGGATTTATTCCTCGAATTAGCAACTGACGATAAGCAATTGGACTTTCCGGTGCTTTACGCCAGCGGCAGAGATGGCTATGCGGACACCACGATAAACGGGCAAAACAAAGACCTGATACCATTATTCGAAGCTATTTTAAACAATGTACCCCCGCCGGCTATTGAGAAGGGCCCATTCCAAATGCTTGTCTCTAACCTTGACTACGATACTCATAAAGGCAAACTGGCAGTCGGCCGTATCTGGCGGGGCAAAGTAGCCCCTCATGATAAATTAGTCGTTATCGATGCCACCGGCAACAATACCCAATATGAAGTAAGTGAAGTGCTTACCTTCTTAGGACTTAAACGTATCGAAGTCGAAGAAGCTACCGCCGGTGATATCGTTACATTGGCAGGGATAGAACAGGTAAATATCGGTGATACATTAGCCAGTCCAGTTAACCCTATAGCCTTACCAAGGATTAAGGTTACCGAGCCTACTGTTGAAATGACTTTCGGAGTTAATACGTCGCCCTTTGCCGGTCGCGAAGGTAAATATTGTACTACCCGGCAACTCAGAGCGAGACTCTATCACGAACTCGAAACCAACTTGAGCTTACGCGTACAGGATGGTGATACTTCTGATGTCTTCCGTATTTCCGGCAGAGGTGAGTTACATTTATCTGTATTAATTGAGAAAATGCGCCGGGAAGGTTATGAAATGGCTGTTTCCAAGCCGATAGCCATTATTAAGGAAATCAACGGACAAAAGATGGAGCCGTATGAAACTTTGATAATCGATACCAGAGAAAAGCATATTGGCGTTATTAGCGAAATATTAAGTAAACGCCGGGCTAAAATAACCAACATGCGTAATGACCTTAATGGTAATGTACGTCTGGAATATCACATCCCCACTCGCGGTCTAATCGGTTTCCGAAGTGATTTTATGACTATGACCAGAGGAGAAGGAATTATCAATACCAGATTCGTTGGGTATGAACCGCTTGGCGGTGAGATAACATCCACCCGTAATGGAGTCTTAGTAGCTTCTGAAAGCGGTATTGCGGTAACTTACGGACTTAATAATGCTCAGGGTAGAGGGTTAACCTTTATCGACCCGGGTACGTTTGTCTATGAGGGAATGATTGTCGGGTTGAGTTCGCGTATGCAGGATATTGCGGTAAACGTTTGTAAAGAGAAAAAAATGACCAATATACGTTCTTCAACATCGGATATCGCGGTTAAACTGACACCGCCTATTAAAATGACTCTGGAACAGGCAATTGATTTTATCAATGCCGATGAACTCGTAGAGATAACACCAAAAAGTATCAGGTTAAGAAAAAAATTGCTTACGGAAACTCAGCGATTAAGAGCAAGGGTATAGCAGATAACTGACCGCAAATATTAGCCCAATCTTTTATGGAAAACTACCAGGCCATCGCCCAGAGAATAAAAATCAGGAATTCGACTGATAATCTTATAACCGGCGTTAAGATAGAATTTACGGGTGAGTTCATAACTACCTATAGATGAAGTCTCGATAAGTATAATCAGCCCTTTTTGTTTTTTAATATTTCTTTCCGCTACTTTCAGTAATGAAGTTCCGATACCCTGTCCTTTATTCTTTGGATTAACCGCCATCCAGTAAACATCCCAGGTACTTTCCGTTAGTGGCCTGGGACCGTAACAAATATATCCGCTAACCTCAGAACCGGCTTTCGCCACCAGTAGATGATATCCGGATGAGGTTCCTTCCGTCAGATAACGGTCTATTAGCTGTTCGGCTGTATCCACTTCTTCAAGGTTGAATTCCACGGTCGCCCGTAGAATATCCATAATAACCGCTTTATCCGACTTGCTCATCGGAACAACTTTTAAAGTTGTTTTAATCTTCATACTTTCCCTTTTTCCATAGCCAGTATAATAATTTTTTCAATGAATTGGGCATAGTTTAAACCGGCCGCTTTAGCCTGACGTGCAGCGCCGGTATCAGGTGAAATATCCGGATTAGGATTAACTTCGATTACATTTACTCGATTTTGGTTATCCAAACGCATGTCTACTCTAGCATATCCACGGCCGATAATAGCCTTAAAAGCAGCAAGAGCAATCTTGCTGATACGTTCTTTTTCTGTATCATCTATTTTAGCCGGGCAGACAACCGGTGTATTTTTATAATATATACTGTTTTTTTCCCATTTAGCATCAAATGTTAGTATCTCCGGCTTGTCCGGCGGTAGATTAAAAGTAATTTCACTTACTGGGAATATGATATGCTCGATGTTACCCAGCACGGTAGCGTTAAATTCCCGTCCTTTTACAAATTCCTCTACTAAGGCTTGCCCGCCATAGTTAGAGCTTAAAATATTTACCTGCCGGGTTAAGCCGTTCGCATCATTAACGATACTATCCTCTGTTAAGCCGTGACTGGCATCTTCTGCGAACGGCTTGACGATACAGGGGTATTTAAGATTAAAAGCAGCGATATTATCCGGAGACAAAATTTGAAAGGCCGGAGTAGGTATCCCGGCTTTAAGCAATATTTCTTTGGTTTTTGTTTTATCAAGGCCTAACTTTAAAGCTTCACTCGAGCAACCGGTAAAAACTATACCTTTATTGCTGAGATATTTCGGAATGAGTGTTTCGGTTTCGGGAAAACCAGGAAAACCTTCAAACAGATTAAAAACAATATCCGTAGATAGATTATTAAGTTTTTCGTAAGCTTGTTCTACTGGTAATTCCAGAGGTACAATAGTAACTTCATAACGGAGTTCGACTAAAGCCTTTTTAACGGCGTTAACGGAGTCCATAACGCCAAGCACGGCTTTTTCTTCGCCAGTATTTTGATACCGGCCGGGTACCGGTTCATTATAAATTAAAGCTACTCTTGGACGCAAAACGGGTACCTCTCCAAAGCGGCACTAAGTACAGCCCTAATTAATGCCTCATGACTCCAGCCCATCTTTATTGCCATGATAACCAGATCACTATAATCACCCAATCCCGGTAGTGGATTAATTTCAATAAAATAGGGAATTCCGTCCGCACCGATCCGGAAATCAATCCTGGTAAAATCACGGCATTCCAGTATGGTAAAAGCCTTTAAACTGTCAGTGGTTATTCTATCCAAAATAGGTTTATCCAGGCAGGCAGGGCACTCATAATCTACCAGATTTTGCCAATCCCGTTTGACTTCGAGAGAATAAACGAAATGTTCTGTTTGTTGTTTGGGCAGGATACGCATAATACCGACTACCCCAGGGGGAGAGTTACCCACGATACCGACAGTTACTTCGTCACCCTTTACAAAACCCTCGAGCATTACCGGCTGGTGATACAGTTCCATGAGATTTAAAGTAACTTCAACAGCCTTTTCTTTATCATTTGCTATGGAATTTAAGCGAACACCTTTACTAGAACCCTCAAAAGCCGGTTTTACGATTAAGGGGAAAGCTACCTCATTCCACCTTACAGAATCCAATTCGTTTTTATTTTTAACGGTAAGCCAGGGAGGTGTAGCAATACCGGCTAGAGTAACCAGCTTTTTAGTGAGTGGTTTATCCAGACAAACTGCCAGACATTCCGGGTCAGCCCCGGTATATGGAATATCCAGCATTTCAAGAATCGAGGGCACCTGAGCCTCACGGCTACGATAGGTGCCCCTTCCTTCCGAAATATTAAATACGATGTCTACTTTCTCACGGAGAATATTTTCAATAAATTGCCGTCCGCCATCTAGTCTAACTATTGTATTACCGGCGTGTTCAAGGGCAGAAGCAATATAATTAATAGTAGCTGGATAATCGTATTCTTCGAAAGCATCTTCCGGAAGATTAGCTCTCCCGGAAGTAATTGCTTCTTTTAAATCATACGATAACCCTATCCGCATCCGGGTTCCCTTCTAACACGTATTGATTTACGGGTGTCTCAGTTAACTTGTTACTGCTATTTTGTATTGATGCGGCAATAGATTGGTTGTTCGGATTACGAAAACGATAAAGATTATGCTTGTAATTCCGGAACAACAACTCACCATCATCCTGAGCTAATATATAATTCGGCTGGAGAGGTACTTTACCGCCACCGAAAGGTAAATCAATAACGAACGTAGGTATCGCCAATCCGGATGTATGCCCGCGTAATCCGTCAATTATTTTAATGCCGGTCTCTACCGGAGTTCTCAGATGTTCCGTACCCTGTACCTCATCGCATTGGAACAGGTAGTAAGGGCGTACCTTACTACGTAATAGGCTGTGCACCAGCTTTTTCTGTATTTCTACAGTATCATTAACACCGCGCAATAAGACGCTCTGGTTATTTACCGGTACGCCGGCTCTTACCAATCGGTCGCAGGCTTTCGCTGCTTCCGGAGTAACTTCGCGAGGGTTATTAAAATGAGTATTCAACCAAATAGGCCCATACTCGGATAACATATCGCAAAGCTCATTATCAATCCGGAAAGGTAATACGACAGGATAACGGCTACCGATACGAATAATCTCTACGTGATTGATCTTTCGTAACGCAGAGATTACCTCTTCCAAACGCTTTGTCGATAATGTTAAGGGGTCACCACCTGAAATAATAACATCGCGCACACTTTTATGCCGACGAATGTAAGTCAGCATAGCTTCGATTTCTTCCATCGGGCGCATCCATGTACCGTGCTTCCATTCACGTTTACGGGTGCAATGACGGCACATCATGGGACAGACATTGGTTAATACCATTAATACACGGTCGGGGTAACGATGAACTAATCCGGGTACTACGGAATCTCTTTTCTCTTCTAGCGGGTCTTCCATACCCAGAGAACCCATAGTGATTTCTAAAACGGAAGGTACAGCCTGTTTTCTTATGGGGTCTTCCGGGTCGTCCGGATCAATCAAAGACAAATAATAAGGGGTAATAGCCATTGGATATTGGATAGTTACCAACCTTAATTGTAGCTGTTCTTCGACCGATAGAGGAATGTATTTGGCTAGTTCATCAACATTAGTGATGCGATTTTTGAATTGCCATCTCCAATTTATCCAATCTTCATAAGGTACATGAGCAAATAACCGATTTTTGGAGACAGCACATTTACTTGGAGGTTCATCTTCCTGTTTTTTATTCCAGGAGGTGGATCTACTGGGGGGCTCATCCTCGGAAATAGTGATGGTTTGATTCTTTAATTCTACCGATGACATTTTTTGTTAGTTTTTAATTCACTCCTTATTAGAGAACTATATATATTATATAATATATTTTAATGTAATTCTAACAGTTATACATTGTATGTCAATACTTTTTAGGCATCCTTGAAAAATATATTTTATAACACCGATATTTAGCATTTCCCTAGCTATAATATCAGGTGTTATATTATTAGGTTTACATCCATAACGAAATGGGGTTAAATGGGGTATGAATTGTGAAAATGGTATATCGTCATGAAATATAATAAGCTATCCAAATCGGATATCAATGATTTAGCCACTTTGGTAGGTAAACACAATCTGTTTACCGAAAATATAGATATCGAGGGTTACTCTTACGACGAATCGCCGCTGGCTGAAAGATATTATCCTAAGGTAGTAGTTAAACCTAACGATTCAGTTACTATTGCCCGGGTATTATCGTTCGCAAATGAGAAAAAGATACCGGTCATACCGCGAGGTGCCGGCACCGGTGTTTCCGGTGGTGCGATACCGATTCATAACGGAATCGTTTTATCTCTAGAAAAAATGACCCGTATCTTAGAAATAGATGATAAAAATTTTGTTGCCGTAGTGGAAGCAGGCTTGACATTGGCGAACCTGCGTACGGAATTAGAGAAATATAATTTAGTTTACCCTTTGTATCCCGGTGAACTTAATGCGACCATTGGCGGTAATGTAGCTACTAATGCCGGCGGAATGAATGCTGTAAAATATGGCGTTACCCGCCATCATATTTTGGGATTGGAAATCGTATTACCTAACGGTGGTATTATTCAAAGCGGTGGGAAATATGTTAAAAACACTACTGCTTACGATTTGACTCAATTAGTAATCGGTTCCGAGGGGACACTAGCAGTAGTAACAAAGATTATATTGAAGTTAAGCAGTCATAAACAGACCCGCGAGGTTTTACTGCTACCGTTCACCGGGCTACATAACGCGATAGACGCCGTTCCGGAAATCTTAAAATTACCAATTACCCCGGTAGGCCTGGAATTCATGGAAAAAGATATCATCAACATCGTTGAGAATTATATGGGATGGGAAATGCCCCACCACGAGTATCCGGCTTTCCTGATGATTATTATGGAGGCCGAAACTCCTGAAGTGATAATGGACTATTTCCAGCAGGTAAACGCTATTTGCCGAGAGTTCGGAGCAATAGAAGGACTAATACCGGATAGTGAACGGGCAAAACGGCGATTGTTACAGATGCGGGAAAAATTCTACCCTTCGATAAAAAACTATGCCAAGATGGAGCTTATCGATGCTGTAGTTCCCCGTAGTGAAATCGCCCGCTATATGAATAAAGTGAAGGAATTATCAAGGTTATATAACATCCCGATTATAGGATACGGACATGCCGGAGACGGCAACGTACACCTGCACATTCTTTGCCTTGGTGTAACTGAAATTGAATGGCAAAATAAACTACCGGAGTTGATAAAGAAGATTTATCAGATTGCCATTTCATTCGGCGGTGCGATATCCGGTGAGCATGGGATAGGTTGTACCAAGAAAAAATACCTGCCGATGCAATTCAACGAGGACTATATCAGGACGCTAAAAGCGATAAAAAAGGCTCTTGACCCGAATAACATTCTAAATCCAGGTAAGATAATCGACCTTTATGATTAGGTGGTATGCCAGGACGGAGTAACTTCAAGTATTTTACAGAACATCTGCACTAACTCAGGGTCAAACTGGATGCCGCTATGACTTTTCAATTCCGCAATCGCTTCCTCTGTAGTCATTTGTTTACGGTAAGCCCTTGGAGAAGTCATAGCCTCATACGCATCAGCAATAGATAATACACGTGCTTCAACCGGTATATTTTTACCTTTTAAACCGGCGGGGTATCCGCTGCCATCATAGTGTTCATGGTGGTGAAGAATAGCTGGCAAACAATCAGTTAAGTCGACGATATGCCTGATGATAGCCACACCCAGTTGCGGATGGGCCTTAATAGGCTCCCATTCCTCATGGGAAAGTGGTTCCTTTTTGTTTAATATTGAATCGGGTATACCGATTTTACCAATATCATGTAGCAAACCAGCGGCGCGGACAATCGATATTTTTTCTTTGGGCAGTTTTGCCCCTTCGACAAGAGCCACTGCATATTCGCTGACCTTACGCGAATGACCGTAAGTGTAATGGTCTTTCGCATCAACCGTAGCTGCCAAAGCATAAATCATACTGAGTGATTTGGGATTAACTTCGGCTTCCTTTATAGAAGACGCTGCTCCGATATCAATAATATCGGTCGATAAACATACTCTGTTTCTCCCATTTTGTTTGGCAGTATATAGAGCCCGGTCCGCCCGGTTAATCAGTTCCTCTTTCATGACCCCATCAATCGGCCAACTCGCAACCCCGACGCTTACCGTTACCGGCATCTCCCGTGAGTTAGTCTTTAACTCAATGGTTTTCCTGATACGCTCAGCGACAACCTGAGCATCAATTAAACGTGTTTCCGGTAATATGACGGAAAATTCTTCACCACCATAGCGTGCGGCGATATCAATGCTACGTATTGAGCTTTTTATGTATTCTCCAATGTGTCTTAATACTTCATCGCCAGCCAGGTGCCCATAGTTATCATTGTACACTTTAAACAAGTCTATATCCGCTATGATAACGGAAAAAACGGTACCGAAACGAGAACTCCGCGCGATTTCCTGTTCCAGTCTCTCATGGAAATGACGGTGATTATATAGACCGGTTAGGCCATCGGTGTTCGCTTTTAATAAAGCCTGGGAATAGTGCTGGGCATTCTCAATTATTAACCCGGCCTGACTGGCTACAGCCATCGTCATTTCCAGGTCTTCCTGCGAATAGATTCCATTCTGTTTTTTCCCCAGGGCAAAAATACCGGTAAGTACCCCTTTATTCTTAACCGGGCAAAACAGGCCTAACTTGGAAGATGATACATCATCTATTTCGGATTGCCATAAACTTTTAAACTCAGGAATATTTTCCAGTTCTCTTAGTTCGAAAGGGCGGTTCTTTTTTTCCAGCCAGCTTATCATTGGATTATCCGTGTTTAATGCTAAAGCCACTTCATTATCTTCGATTTCTGGATAAGCAAACTGGGCTACGAAGCTACCAGTATTATCGCGTAATAATAACTGGGCACGAGATATTCTAAGAGCCCGACATAATGTCGGTAGTATTTCATCAGCCAACTGACTAAGGTTAATAACACCGCCGAGTTTATTGTCGATATTTAGTAATAATTGGCGATGTTTGTACGTATCCCGGTAGAAAAAACGGTCCACTAGTTCCTGAGCCCTGCGATTCAACGTGCGAAAAGCGACTACTAAAACCAATACCATGATTGTAGTGAAAATACCTATGGCAAGCGGTGATATATTGGGGAAATAATACAGGCTAGCAATTAGAATCCCTATATATAAAGCCATTAGAGGAACTATTAACAACACATAAGTTAAACCTATACGAAAAATAAACTTGATATTTAATAGTTGGTATTTCATGATGGCATAAGTAATTAGTAAAGCGTAAATAACATTTCCGATATGGTCGATAGGGTATTTAGCGGTAGCTTCAATAAAATTTGGGACATTAAAAGCAATAAGAACTACCATACCAAAAATCAAATACGCAACACGGTTACGCTCAAGTGGGTCATTTGAATTACGATAATGCTTAATAAAGTAGTAAACACCAATTCCGACAAAAACAAAGACACAGATATATAAGATAAAATAAATCGTGCTCATTTCAGAAATAAGCACACCATTCTCAACAGTGGCGCTCAATACGATATATCCGCCAAAGTCTAGTATTAATAATGCAACTAAAAATACCAGACTTAATATTATTAATAAGTGAGATACTCTGTTAGTAAATGCTGAGGCAAAGTAGAAAAAGGCTATCGGTGTGAGAAAACCAGCAGCAACAACAACTTCATGGACCAACCTGGTATTCGAAAAGAAATCACCGTGGACTAAAAAAGCAGTGACGCTCCAAACCACCATGGCGGACAAATAGAAAATGAAAGAGCGCTTTGTATTATTGATACCCGAATTTAAAACAAAGAATATCAGGACAAAATATATGATGGCGCTGAAAAGCGGTATAGAAGTATAAATGTTCAATCGTTTTTCTTCAACTCATGCCTTTTAAGATGATTATTGCCTAGAATCGCCTAATTGTCAACACCAATAATCAAATCTTATATAGGTAGATAGTACTATATAGGACTAAATATTTTATTAATACCTGAGACTGCAAAAAAATATATTCTTTCAGACTGAATTGTACGGTAAATATTATGATGTTAATTATCATTCGAAGAAGGTAATTAGTGGATTTAAGTGAATTGTAATAGATAAGACATTATCTGATAGTCGAGACCTCACTTTTACTAGAACCCGGTACCGGTTGTAACTTGTCAAGCTAATTTGGACCAAACTAGGTATTGGTTATCTCTTAGCTAAGCATGGATAATATATTAAGATGACTAATCAAAATTAATCGCCAATTCCTCTGTTTTAACAAGTTCATAATATTTCGGTAAGATTAATTTCGGATCTCACTTCTCTCGCTATCCAAAATATCTCGTTCGGAATAAAGATCCATTTTTGCCCTTAATGATATAAATTCATGTTTCAGGCGTGAAATTCAGCGGACGCTTTTACAGGGATTGACCAATCATTCGTGATGTAGAGTGCCATTTCTATCCCTGAGATATTGTCTTCCAATATTGATAACACTTCTCAGCGGAATTATGCTTTAAGTATCTTACGAGCATGTCTGTAATAATGTCGGCGGTTTATAGCAAAACTCATTGACTTCCAGAATAATTGCGGATATTTATACAAAGTAAAGACAAGCAGTGTCCAGAAGTATTTCTTACCGTTCTCAACAACACCTAAAATCCAAATTGATTTGATTAAGGATATAATGTAGTTTAATTCTACCTTTGAAGACCCCTTTGTTTTAGGATGAAATTCCTTGTAAAACGTTTTGATACGCCTGTAGTAACAGTCTGCTGAATAGATTTTATCTATGACGTGTTTGTAACCATTAGCCAGCACCTCGTTGCCCATCTTGGAAATGAAATTAGTAGTACTCTCCGTGTTATTACCGGAAGTTTCATGCAACAGCCGGTTTTCAGCTTTAAGACGCTCATATAACTTAGTACCGGGAAGGGCCATCATAATACCGACCATCGCACAAACAATACCGCTTTTCTGGATAAAATCAATCTGATTTTCGAAAATGGCAGGTGTATCATTATCAAATCCAATGATGAAACCGCCTATGACCTCAAAACCATGGTTTTGTATCTTTTTAACTGACGCAATCAGGTCACGGTGTTTATTGGGAATCTTATTACACTCGACCAAACTGCTTTCATTGGGACTTTCAATGCCCACAAATATCTGGTAAATTCCTGCATCAGCCATTAAATTCATGAGTTCTTCATCATCAGCGAGATCCATCGAGGCTTCCGTAACAAAATAAAACGGATAGTTTTTACTCTTAGACCACTCGATTATTGCCGGTAATACTTCCCTTTTTAGCTTTATTTTATTTCCTATCAGATTATCATCTACAATAAATACCTGGCCACGCCAGTGAGCATCATATAAAGCCTGTAACTCGTTTACCATCTGTTGTGAGCTCTTCGTGCGGGGTTTATGGCCAAATAAAGCAACAATATCGCAAAACTCACAATCGAAAGGGCAACCGCGGGAATACTGTAGATTCATCGACGAGTAATCTTTCATATTTAACAGCGACCATAAAGGCAAAGGTGTATTGATCAATTCCGGTTTTTCATTAGATTGATAAATTGGTTTTGCTTCACCTTTAGTCAGATCTGAAATAAAGGCCGGCATTATGTTTTCAACTTCGCCGAGGACAAAATAGCTCACTCCATTATATTCACTTCGATCTATAGTGAAAAGCGGGCCGCCGGCAACAACCTTTCTATCCAGATTACCACAGCGGCTGATTACTTCTTTTACTGACTGCGATTGAACATGCATTGCACTAACAAAAACATAATCAGCCCAGAGTATGTCGTCATTATTAAGTCTTGTAACGTTCATATCAATTAACTTCTTCTCCCAATCGCTTGGAAGCATCGCCGCAACAGTTAACAAACCTAGAGGTGGATAGACAGCCTTTTTTGAAAATAGCGATAAAGCGTACTTGAAACTCCAAAAAGTATCGGGATATTGCGGATAGACCATAAGAATTCTCATGTCTTGCTCCTTCTAAATCTATTAACCAATATTACTCCGGGAATATACACCTTCGCTTACATAGCGAGGCCAACCATTAGTTCGAATGCACTTTCAATTAGTTCCTACTAAAGCGATTATTACTACCATTAAGTGAATATAGTTAAACTAATGCCGTTTACTACATAGTTCCTATAACTGACTGCAGGTCTAACAAATCTATGTATATATATCTCGGAGCGATGATTATTTCTCTTTTTTTTAACAAGATATTGATGGCCTCGTTGGTACCCATTATTGAAGCAAGACCCACTCCAATGCTGGTTGTTGGTATGGGAACCTCACCTTCCATTATTTTCCCTATTAATTTAGATGGGATTTTGCTTGCATACGAGGGCATTACTGGAGCCATTTTTTCTAATGAAATTGTTAGGTTTTTTAACTGGTTTAAATTTACTCCGGGAACAAGTCCATTGTATTCCTCTAAAGTTTGGCCTCCGGGGGCAAAGGTTGCGACGAGAGCTCCGAACCCTAACGCACTTGAAAAAAGATAATGTAATCCACGTTTCCGGCTTGCTCTTTGTAATAGAATAGATTGTTTATATGCAGTAGTATCCATTTCATCAACAATGATATCGCATCCCTCGACAAATCTATTTATATCAGATTCATTGGATAACCCATCTTCGAAATATTCTACTTGAGCTTCCGTATTTATATCTTTAACCTGTTGGTAAACGACATTAGCTTTATTTTTATCAAGAGTTAAAAACGATGATCCGAACTGCCGGTTCAGATTACTCTTATCAAAAGTTCCGGGGTCGGTGAATTTGACATGACCGACCCCAGTCCGGATTAACCTCTCGACAAGTAACCCTCCGACACCACCGACTCCGGCAACACCGACAGTATTGCTTCGAAGTAGGTTTTGCTCATCTTCATCAAAGAAACCTAGATTCCTCGAGAATATTTCTGTATAATTACTTTCCACATTATCAACCATACTACTTTATTGTTTAACTGCCTGTTTGTATTCTTCCTTACTAGAGACACTTAGAATAACCGGCTCCGCCTGATTATTAATTAAGGACATTAAAACCTGCTCTGATGGATTGAGATGGGGCGGCTTTAACCTACCTAAAACGGCACCGGAGGCCTGTTGTATTGCAGAGTAGTTCTTGAAAGTACCATTAGGTAACACAGTCACCCGTAAAGGTTTCATATTTAATAAATCTTCCAGATTCGCATAATCAGTGTCTAATTCACTTAATTTTTGATGTATAGACTCTGTTACTTCACAAATGTCCCGGGAATTATTATTCAGCTCCAGATAAATATGAAGTACCGGCTGTTCCTTACCTCCTTTAGAGGCGGTCCAGTCTTTATAATCGACACCCGAATTCTCAATTGCCTGCCAGATTGTTTTTTCCGTTAAGCGCGTAAAACCGGCAATATCGATGATGTTATCGGCACGGGAATGGAACTCCATCTGAGGTATATCTATGTCATATTTTTCATCACGTAAAGCAGTTATGCGAACGATATCCTTGGTACGATATCTCACTAGAGCACCACCTAAAAGATTTGTAATGACCAACTCATAGTTATGGTTTGGCAGAACCTCATTAAGTAATACTGTTTTAGGATTATAAAAAGGGTTATCCTTAGTTTTTTCAATCTCGGATTCCGGAATGAATTCATAAAAATTTAAACTGGGGAAAAAAGTCATCCCGTTATAACCCCATGTCTGGACGGCGATTGGACCACCTTCCGTAAAGGCATATAAATCCAGGGGGAGCTTACCCCACATTTCCTTGATTCTTTCACGGTATATTGCTGTATCCGCACCGCCAGCCATAATACCGTTCAGCGTCCACAGGTCTTTCGGTAAAAGAGAACGGCGGGCTAGTTTACTTTTCAAATAACCTTTTAATAACCGGCCAAGCTTATTTGGCTTTTTAACTAGAGGCAACAGTTCCACCTTAGTTTTCTTATCCTTCAGGTTTTGACCGATGGCTAAAAGGACACTCGACATTCCCCCGATAATTTCCATCCCGTCATCCATGGCCACGCGGATTCCTTCCTGAGTTCTATCTGTAAAGGACAATCTTTCTGCATCATCGAGCGGAGGAATGAAGCTAACAGGCATTGCTTCTTCTAGACGTCTTGCCCAAGTACCCGTCATAAAGGGGGGCGGAGCCAGTGCGTAAAGAATTCTATCATTTTTCTTTACCTTGAAATCACCCCGTTTTCTACTGGTACTCAATAGAATTACTGCGATAATATAGTCTCCCATAGCTTTATACCGTCTTTCCGATACGGGTATCCATTTGGTAAATTCGCCGGACCGGCCAGAGGTATGCATCCAGGTAATCGGCTTTTCCGGCAGTATTCCTTTACGGCGTTTTGAGAAGAAAGCGTTATAGTCATTATAAGTAGTCAAAGGGATATTATCGCGGAACTCTTCTATGGTACGCGGTTTCACGCCTTTCATAATATGTTTATTTAATTCGCAACGATTCAACAATTCTATTTGTTCCTGAAGTAACCGTTTCTGAATATTCATAAAATCAGCCAACTTCAAATCGAGAAAGCCACAATACCTTTGCCAGATTTCTGTATTCGTGCCCTGTAAAAATATACTATTTGTATTAATCACCGGATTTACCTCCTTAATTCTTCTCTTGGGTTTGTTTATTGTTTTTATACAAGCTCTAATGCTTGTAATAGTTGGGAATATACTGGGAGTTTCCTTACGGTATTCGTTATAACCAGCGAACATTTTTGGGAAAAAGTATTTATCCTGTATAAGTACTAAGATAATGTCGAGAGCTCCGAAAACCGGAACGGCGATAAGCATTAATAAAGAATCTGAAACTAACGTTAAACCAACGGTTAATATAATGAAGAAGATGACACCGGGGTGCCGGGCCATCGCAAAGAAACCGGTCTTTATTAATTGGTCGCCGGCACCTGATTCTACATAAGTCTTTTTGACCGGTAAGTCTGTAGTAATGGCAGCCACCTGGAAGAAGATACCGAAGAGTACTAGAGGCCACCCTATCCACGCCAGCCAGTCTGGTAGTCCTAATTTAGGTACTGATAGGCATAATTGTACTAATGCATATGCAATCAGTCCATTTCCTATTAGCCAAATTACCGGCTTTACCTTTTTAATGCCTGACAGAGCAATAACATCAAATAAATGAGTAATTATAAAACCGAGGCAGCCAAATAATATATTTACCATAATGCATCATCAACACTATGGCATGTAATCTCGGCATTTGGAAGGTATTTTGTACTAGAACAATGTTCTATTGAGGCTGGGGCAAGGCAAAAAATAAAAGTCCCCCGGTTTACGGGGGACTTTTAGTAATATCCGTAATTCTACTAGTTATTTCCATTTAATAGTGGCTTTTTTACCTTCGGGTTCCGCCGAACCAAGGTCTTTTTCCAGAATATGTAACTTACTGGTTAGCTCTTCAAACTCCGGACTAATCGTTGTTTTACCCAACTCCATACCATAAGCGACAAAAAAGTCCAGAAAGCCCTTGAGTAATTTTTTGATGTCCTGCTCGAAAGAACGCAGTTCTTCTTTGGTAGCATAAGAAGTTGTTTCTTTCTTCTCTTTCGGTTCTTCTTTCAACCGGCTGTCAATGAGAAACTCAATGAAATCCGCCTGGTTCATATCTCCGCGGTTTTCATCAATTTTCCTGACCAGCTCTGCCGGGACGATCACCATTCTTTTTTCAGGCATCAAGATATCTCCTTCTAATTATTGAAGTATTACTGCAATTTGCCTAGCAGGCCAAGGTCTGCGTCTTCTTTAAGTTCCAAGATTTCCAAAATGCTATCAATGCTCTGTAATAACCGTAAACCTTTTTTGGTGACCCGGTAAGTAACAACAGGGTTACCTACATAAACTTTATCAATGAGTTCGAGTTGCAATAGAAAATTGAGATATTTCTTCAGCTGGAAGAAACTCATATTAGCGCTGTACATTATTTCGGTTTTGCCTGCCTCGCCTAACCGTAAAATGTCAGCGATTATTTCAATACTGCTTCTTCTACGTTCTACTCTCATAAAAATAAAAAACCGACCGTTTTCCGGTCGGTTTCACTATTTGCTCCCCGCCACCCAAGTGACCACATACAGGTGACGGTTCATCGCTCCCTATTATTTTTTATGTATTAACTAAGCTTAATACAGCTTCAGAATTCCTTTATAATACATTATAAGATTTTTGTCAAGACCCTGAGTGTAAAGTTGTTATTGTTCTATGATTTTGTCACCGTTTAAGTGTTCTGTGAAAATGTCACCATATGAATGTGACGTTGAACGATAAAGAACAAA
>JAFGLR010000082.1 GCA_016927955.1 Dehalococcoidales bacterium | reverse complement strand
TATTACTTTCCAGGACTATTTTATATCTAGTCGAGGGGGACATATTTTGAAGCGGCGCCCTCCTCCAGTAATCTCCGGGAAAGTTGAGAATCACCGGCGACTTCAGCAGTGGCTTTCCAATCATTAAGGACATCTTCCATGATTGAACTATTGTCATTACGAAGGGCGTCCACAAATGTTGATAACAATTCTATGTGAAACCGGGCTATTTCCTTTTCTTCCAAATGCTCTATCCAGGGAAATGCCTCGCTTTTTTTAATTAGCCCTTTATGCTGTTCCCGGCAGAATTGGGCAACCAGTCTGGCATAATTATTTAATTGATACATATTCTTCGCATATTCACGATTCAGCAAGACCAATTTTTTCTTTCCGCTTATGATAGAAATCGGGCTTGCATATGCCTTGTTCAGCCAACGGCTCTGGTTATTTCTAAACTCCGTGGAATTAATTAAATCATCCGATAAGATAGTCATTACCATGCCCCACCTCACTATTGTACATAATTACGTACTATATATTGTACTTATTATTGCACACTATATTATAACATAAAATAATATTCGTCAAGCCACTCGCTAATAAAAAAGGGGCACGGCATTGAACTGAACTGCGCCCCCTTTCCATTTTTTTTGAGCTTTAAGCTTTAAGTTTTGAGTTTTCTTTACGTCGGCATGACGCCGTGCTTTTTAGCCGGAGTAGTCTCAACTTTGTCCAGTGCCATTTCCAGTGCGGAAATCAGTCTCGGACGGGTTTCTGCCGGGTCGAGGACGTCATCGACACGCAGGTTGCTGGCGGCTTTATATGGATTAGCGAATTCTTCGCGGTATTCTTTTATCTTTTGCTGTAATAATTCATCGGGCTTGGCCGCCGCTTCCAGTTCCTTGCGGAAGATAATCGGTGCCGCACCGTCCGGCCCCATCACGGCCAGTTCGGTGCTCGGCCAGGTGAAAACGTAATCCGCGCCTAATTCCTTGCTGCACATCCCGATGTACGAGCCGCCGTAAGCCTTGCGGACGGCTAAAGTAATCTTGGGCACGGTAGCTTCGGAATAAGCGTAAAGCATCTTAGCCCCATGCCGGATGATACCGCCCCACTCCTGCGCCGTCCCCGGCAGATAACCCGGCACATCCACCAGCGTCACCACTGGAATATTAAAGGCATCGCAGAAGCGGATAAAACGCGAGGCTTTATCCGAAGCATCGATATCCAGGCAGCCGGCTTTGGACATCGGCTGGTTGGCGATAATACCCACCGAGTAGCCGTTCAGCCTTGAAAAGCAGGTTATAATATTAGTCGCAAACTGCGGGAACAGCTCGAAATAGTTTTTCCGGCCGTCCGGTCTTTTATCGAAAACCCGCTCAATGATTTTGTGCATATCGTAAGCCCGGCTGGGATTGGCCGGCACGACATCGAACAGGCCTGGGTCGGTACGTTCGGGACTATCGCCCCAATCTACCCGCGGCGGTTTCTCCCGGTTATTGGCCGGCAAATAGCTTAATAGTTCGCGAATAGCCTGTAAACATTCCGCTTCGTTGTTCTCCGAGCGGGCGGCTACACCGGCTTTGGCCTGTGCGGCCACCGCGCCGCCCAGTTCTTCTTCGTTAATCTCTTCACTCATCACCGCTTTAACTACCCGCGGGCCGGTGATAAAGGCATGACTGGTGCCCTTAACCATAAAAATAAAGTCCATCAGGGCCGGGGAATAGACCGCACCGCCGGCGCAGGGACCGAGAATCGCACAAATCTGCGGGATGACACCGGAAGCCTGGGTATTACGGCGGAAAATCCCCCCGAAACCCACCAGCCCTTCGACACCATCCTGAATCCGGGCTCCGCCGGAATCGTTGATACCGATGATGGGACAGCCGGACTTCATCGCCTGGTCGAGAGCGTGAATTATCTTCATCCCATGGACTTCGGAAAGCGTGCCGCCCATACTGGTAAAGTCCTGCGAAAATACGTAAACCCTTCGGCCCTCGATTTTACCGTGCCCGATAATAACACAATCTGCAGGGACTTCTCCGTAAGCCGTATTGCGGTTACGGGCAAAAAGCCCGATTTCCCGGAAAGTACCTTTATCCAGCAGTGTATCGATGCGTTCGCGGGCATTTAGCTTGCCCCGTTTCTTTTGCCGTTCTAACTGGTCGGCGCCGCCCATAGCCATAGCTTTAGCACGTTTTTCTTTAAATTCTGCGAGTTGCCTTGATTTGATTTCCTTATCTTCACTCATTACGTTTTACCAACTTTAATAATATTTTAGCCTCTTTTGAGCGGAAAAGGTGGTTTTATTCTTTCCTACCGATGCACTCGGTTCTATTTATCATGTTTAACCACTAACCTACCATTATACTTGAAAATATAAAAGAGGGGCATACGCCCCTCTTAAAATAATTGAGTAAACCGGTTATTTCTTTAATATGGTAACGCTTGAATTCGGTCCGGCACCCAGACTGTGAGCCAGACCTATTTTAGCTTTGGGTACCTGCCGTTTGCCGGCTTCACCGCGCAGTTGCATTACGATTTCGTATATTTGGCCTAAGGCTGTAGCCCCCATCGGATGACCACGCCCCATCAGGCCGCCATCGGTATTCGAAGGTAATTTCCCATCCAGGTCAAAGTAGCCGTCCCGTAACATATGGTGGGCTTCACCGGGCTTACAAAATCCCAGCTGCTCGATATCCCATAACTCGGCCGGAGACATCGCATCATAGACCTGAATGACGTCCATATCTTCCGGACCGTAACCGGCTACTTCATAAGCTTGCCGGGCGGATATTTCGACATAATTCGGGTCGGCCGGATATTTTACGCTATTGCGGCCGCAATTACCTTCCCCGTACATTCCTGATGTCAGAGTAGCGGCAGCTATTGTCACGGCCTTTTTCTTGGATTGTATTTTATCTTTACTGCAAACAATAGCAGCTACCGCCCCGTCCGCCAACGGACTGCAGTGTAACAGACGCAAAGGTGACGACACTAATCTGGAACCCATCACTTCGGCTAACGATACCTGCTGCTGAAAACGGGCATTAGGATTTAACATGGCGTTCTTGCGGTTCTTCACCGTAACCATTGAAATATCCTCAATGGTCGCTCCGTACTCTTCCATATACCGGACGGTCTCTTTAGCGTAGCTGGCCGGCATGACATTATAGCCGAGCATCCGCTCCCACGGACGCCAGGCCGTGCTTGGGATGAAACCCTTATACCTCTGTTTCTCGAAACCGACTGCCAGAGCTACATCATATAATTCAGTAGCGACCATTTGATACGCCAGCCTTAAGGCGGAAGAAGAACTGGAGCAGGCATTCTCGACATTGATAACCGGAATAGCCGTCTTCCCGATTTCCGCAAGAGTCTGATGACCGGAACTTACACCTTGGTACGAACTCCCGGCAAAGGCTATCTGGACGTCCTTGTATTCCAAACCGGCATCCTTTAATGCCCGTAATACGGCCTCGCTGCCGAAATCATACCATTCCTGGTCAGGATAAATATCCCATCTGGTAATACCGACACCGGCAATTACTACGTCCCTCAGGGCTTTCAATTCTGCGATTGTTTTCATTAATCCGCTCCCTAAGACCTAGATTGGCTTGAACTTGAAACCTATCAGCTCATTACCGTCGGGGTCTTCCCATACTTTTTCAATAACTAATTCCATATCAATACCCACGCTGAGGTCTTTGAACTTTTCTACTTTCAGCGGGGCTTCAACGTATACGGCATCGGGCAGTTCAATAACCCCCAGAGCGTACGGCACCGGGCCGAAGTAATAACCGCCGCCGGGCTTTTGCATTACCACCGTAAAGGTATCCAATTTGCCGCGGCGACTTAGCTTAATATCTTCCAGGGTTTCCTTCTGGCAGTGGGGACACAGCATTTTATTACGTTTCGGGAAATAGACTTCGCCGCAAGAGCGGCACTTACTGCCGATAAGCTGAGGTTTTTCCCGCGTCGATGAAGGGGTAGTCCATGCCCCTGCCAGAACAGGAATGCGTTGTTTGCCCTTTGTAACCATCTCGCAGCTCCTTACATTATTTCCAGTCTCACTTCCGGGTATTTACGGGAATAAAGACACACTCTAACGCTTACCTTGATGGTATTAGTCCATATTTTACTCTAAAACCCTGCTTACGTAAAATTACGCTCGTTTTTCCGTTCTATTCCGGCAAATACCAACGGCAAAGCTAACTCTTCTGATAATCGTAAAAACCTTTGCCGGACTTTCGCCCTAACCAGCCGGCGGTAAACATCTTTTGCAATAACGTAGGAATGATGAATTGCGGGTCTTTAGTCTCCTCATAAACCGCTTTGGCAATAAAGCAGACCACATCTACGCCGACCAAGTCAATCAAAGCAAAAGGGCCGAGCGGGTGGTTTAAACCCAGTTTCATTGCATTATCGATATCTTCTTTAGCCGCCACGCCTTTTTCCAAAATACGCACGGCGTTAAGCAACTGGGGTATCATTAAATAATTCACGATAAATCCGGGAGTATCTTTGGCCGCAACTACAGTTTTACCGACCTTCTCGGCAAATTGCCGTCCGGCGTCAGCAGTCTCATCACTGGTCGCAATCGTACGGATTAATTCCACAAGTTTCATCACCGGGACCGGATTGAAGAAGTGAATACCGAGCACCTTGTCCAAACGCTTTGTGGCGATAGCCATATCCAGAATCGAAAGGCTGGATGAGTTGCTGGCTAAAATGGCATGCGGCGGACAGATTTTATCCAAATCGCCGAAGACCTTTCTTTTTAATTCCATACTCTCAATTACGGCTTCGATGACCAGGTCGCATTCAACAAAGTCTTTCATATCCGTAGTACCCTTAATCCGGGCCTGAATAGCTTCTTTGTCCGCCTGGGTAATTTTCTGCTTGCTGACATCTTTGCTTAACAAGGTATCGATAAGCCCGAGACCTCGCTTTAATAACGCATCGTTAATTTCCGAAGCGACTACCTGAAAACCGGCCTGAGCACATACCTGTACGATACCTGCTCCCATTGCACCGCAACCCACCACGCCAACTTTCTTGATTTCCACGATAAAAATACTCCTCTCTAAATTACCTTTTTACTTATAATAAAAACTTATTTGCTTTTTGGTGTCCCGGCGTCATATTTGAAATTTGCCCGTTCGGCAACAATGGTAAGCAATTTTTTAGAAGTACCGCGCGGCTGGTACATCCCCAGTTCCCATTCACTGATAGTCTGCTGGCGCGTGCCCAGTTCATCGGCTAGTTCGCTTTGGGTTAAACCCATATGCCGGCGCAATTGGAGGATACTTTCGCTATCCCAAAGAGATTTATTCACTCGGCTTTTTGTCACACGTAAATTTTACACGCTTTGGCGTAGAAAGTCAATGAATAATCTCGGTCTGAATACCATTGTCATAACCTCTACTCTCCTGTTTTTCCCGGCCGGGTATAAAATTTTTAAATTATTGAGAAATATTAATATATTAAAAGTTTTCATAGAACAAGAGCCCGATAGAATACCTCTAAATGGCTGCCATTGCCAATAGATAATGATAAATGTTAATATATTGAGTTGCGGCGGAATAACGGCCTCTGCTAGTATAGTAGTTAGCAGTCGGAACGATTGAGTGCTAAAACATAAAAAGGAGGAAAATATGGCATTTAAAATGCAACCATTGGCTGACAGGCTAGTGGTAAAACCGATAGCCCGTGAGGAGGTAACCAAGGGTGGTATCGTTTTACCGGATACCGCTAAAGAGAAACCGCAGGAAGGCGAAGTCCTGGCGGTTGGTCCCGGTAGAATGACGGAAGACGGCAAACGCATCCCGATGGATGTGAAAGTCGGCGACGTCGTTCTCTACTCTAAATACGGCGGCACGGAAATCAAAATCGAAGGCGAAGAGCTAATGATTCTCCGCGAGAGTGATGTCTTGGCCGTGCAAGCTAAGAAAGCAAAATAACATAAGGTATTAGGAGGAATATATGGCAAAACAGATAATTTTTGGTGAAGACGTACGGCACAAACTAAAGAACGGTGTCGACGTCCTGGCGGACGCCGTTAAATATACTTTGGGACCCCGCGGTCACGCGGTCGCTCTGGATAAGAAATGGGGCGCCCCGTCCATCGTCGATGACGGCGTGACTATCGCCAAGGAAATCGAGCTGCCCGACCCGTTCGAAAATATGGGCGTTCAACTCGTTAAAGAAGCTGCCACCAAGACCAACGATGCCTGCGGTGACGGCACCACCACTTCCACGCTTTTGGCCCACGCCATAATTTCCGAAGGCTTCAAGAACGTGGCCGCCGGTGCGGAAGCCATCGGGCTGAAGCATGGTATTGAGAAAGCCGTCGAGGCTGTTATTAAAGAACTTCAGAAAATGTCTACCGAGGTCAAGGGCAAGGAGCAAATCGCTCAGGTAGCCACCATCACCGCGAAGGATAAGGAAATCGGAGATTTGCTGGCCGAGGTTATGGAGAAAGTCGGCAAAGACGGCGTGATAACCGTTGAAGAATCCAAAGGCGTTAAGTTCGAAACCGAGTTCGTCGAAGGTATGCAATTCGACCGCGGTTACATCAGCGCCTATTTCATTACCAATGCGGAAAAGATGGAAGCCGCTATCGATGACCCGTATATCCTGATTACGGATAAGAAAATTTCCGCGGTTGCCGATTTATTGCCCGCTCTGGAGAAAATCCTGCAGGTCTCCAAGAACCTCCTCATCGTTGCAGAAGATATCGATGGCGAGGCACTTGCTACTTTAGTTGTGAACAAACTCCGCGGCACGCTGAACGTTCTCGCAGTAAAAGCTCCCGGCTTCGGTGACAGGCGGAAAGCCATGCTTGAGGATATGGCTATCCTGACCGGCGGTAAAGTGATTTCCGAGGACGTCGGCCGCAAGCTAGATTCCGTAACCGTGGAAGACCTGGGCCGGGCTCGCCGGGTCAACTCCGATAAAGATAACACCACTATCGTTGACGGACGCGGTAACGAAGAGGAAATTAAGGGCCGCATTAAGCAGATTAAAGCCCAGATTGAAGAGACCACTTCGGATTTCGACCGTGAAAAGTTACAGGAGCGTCTCGCCAAGCTGGCCGGCGGTGTTGCGGTAATCAAAGTCGGTGCGGCGACTGAGACCGAGTTAAAAGAGAAGAAACTCAGAGTCGAAGACGCACTATCCGCAACTCGTGCGGCTGTCGAAGAGGGTATCCTTCCCGGCGGCGGTATCACTCTATTAAGTGCGGTTAAAGTTATCGATAGTCTCAAATTAGAGGGTGATGAAGCTACCGGTGCCAAGATTGTCAAGAAGGCCGTAGAAGCCCCGATTCGCCGGATTGCTGAGAATGCCGGACGGGACGGCTCTGTTGTTATCGAAGCTATCAAGAAAGGCAAAGCCGGTTACGGTTACGATGCCGAGAAAGACGATTTCGGCAGCATGGTAGATAAAGGTATCATCGACCCGACAAAGGTTGTCCGCTCCTCGTTACAGAATGCAGCCAGTATCTCGACGATGGTCCTTATCACCGAATCACTCGTGGCAGACATACCGGAGAAGAAAGACATGCCGGCAATGCCCGCCGGTGGTATGGGTGGCATGGGCGGTATGGGCGGCATGGGCGGCATGGAGTACTAGACCCAGTTTCGAGTTAATAGTTTACAGTTTTGAGTTTAAACAGAAGAGGCACGGCAGAGTGAAGTGACCCCCAAAAGTTAGACACTTTTATTATAGGGCAGTAAGGGCTTGTCGTCGGTGAATAGCGGGCGGTAAGCCCTTTAG
>JAFGLR010000081.1 GCA_016927955.1 Dehalococcoidales bacterium | reverse complement strand
GGAAGAAGGCACCGATATCCGCCTGCCGTCTTTCGATATTCAACTCAACGCGGCCCAGCAGGCTAAAATTAAAGCTTTTCTCGATTCTCTGGCGAACAATCCCTACCAGCCGCCCGCCGACCTTATTCCCGAACCTGACCTGCTCAATCTGCTTATCGCCCAAGGCAAGGCCGTCAAGGTTGCGGAGGGTATTGTCTTTGCCGGTACGGCCTATAACGAGATGGTGAATATCATCACTGCACATTTGAAGGCCAAAGAGAGGATAACCCTGGCAGAAGCCCGCGATATGCTGCATACCAGCCGGAAATATGCCCAGGCTTTTATGGAGCATCTGGACAGCCGGAAGATAACACGCCGCCTCGGGGACGACCGGGTCTTGATGTCAGGTTAGAAAATTAGGGCTATTTATCCTTCTTGCTCGCTTTGGAAATCAGGAAAATCATCCCGCCCAGACAGAGCAGAAAAATACCGATACCGATAGGTGAGCCCCAACCGTAGATTAAGAACCAGTCCATGATAGCCCTCCTGATATTAAGTATCCCCTATAATAGCATTTTCGGGCGAAAAGTCAATATTTTATGATAATCGCCAAAACCCAAGATACAAATTCAAATTTTTATGCTGTGTATTGAAAGACTTCTTCCAGCGGCACTTTGAAAGCCCGGGCAATTTTAAAGGCAAGTTCCAGCGACGGAACGTATTTCCCCTGCTCAATGGCGATGATGGTCTGGCGGGTGCAGCCGGCAAGTCTCGCCAGTTCCTCTTGCGTCATTTCATTACGGTCGAAGCGCAGGCGGCGGATATTATTTTTCAGTAGCGGATTAGCCATTTCGGTTCATACTCCGGTAGCCGAGTAATATGCCGATGCACTGGGCGATAGCACTGACGCAAAGGATAGTAAAGAACATTACATACAGAAAAACAACCGGCACCTGTCCCTGCGTGTGGTAGGCTTCCGAGAGACCGATAACCCAGGCAACCAGTGCAAAGATGATAGCCAGCCACTGCGCCCGCGGGGAATGGTCTAGTATAAGTTTATCACGCTCATCTACCTGCGTCGGCTTTCTGACGATAGGGAATAGCAATACCAGATAGACAACCAGACCGCCAATCCAGATACCGTCCATAATCAGCCGGAAAGTCCGGTCGGTATCGAAAACCGATACTCCGCCCATCAGGATAAAAACCAGCCCGATAGCCATTGCCCAGACGATGCCGAAAACCAGCCCGTATAAAGCCCTTTTCTGTAACGGTGCCATAAGCGTATCCTCCTTAGATGTATGTTATACAGGACATATTGTAATATAAAACATACAAAATGTCAAGTGGGAAGGACATCGCAAAGCTTGGTTTAGGTATAATATAGGTGTAATTAAATATTACTGAGGCGTTTGTTAATTTATATCTTACTTATCGTAGCTAATATGGTTCATCGTATTCACCCGTTATCGCTATCTTTTTTCAGCCAGCCGCGGGACAGGGCCAGTAAGACCGCCTCGGTGCGGTTACTGACGTCGAGCTTGCGCAGAATCCGGGAGACCTGGTTCTTGATAGAGCTTTCGTTAACGTTAAAAGCGTGAGCGATGGCTTTATTCGTATCGCCGTCGGCTATCTTTGAGAGGATGTCCAGTTCCCTTTCCGTCAGCGGGATTTCTAATGGCTTTGCCGGCGGCTCTTCGCCGGTGCCGCTTTGGGCTTTATCGGATAAAATGTCCCCGTAATCCCGGAGCCCCTGCTGGTAAAATTTCTTTTCCAGGTTGCGGGACCTGATTGAGGTAAATATCCAGAGAACCACTAGCCCTAGCAGAGCAATGGCAGCTACTACCCATCTATCCACCGGCTGGAAATTCAGGAGGATGATAACAACGAAAATGCCGCCCAGCAGAGCCACCGAGGTTATGCTCCACCTCTGCGAGGCAGCTCTATCTTTAGCCGATTGGCGTAATAACTTTAAGATTAATTCCCGGTACGGTCCGGCATTGCTTAATTCTTCAGGCATGTTTCATTAACCGCATATAATTTACCGGTTCATCCGGCTGCGAAGCGGTATGGGTAACTGATAGCAGTGTAAAGGATGGGAAAATGGCGTGTCAAGGAAAGTGTATTCCGCTGAGGAGAAAATAATAAATATTTTAACGTATTAAATAGTTAGTTTTCGGATAACAGACACCAGTTTTTGCAGTTTCCTGTGGATATATTTAATTACTTTTCGGTAGGCGGTTACTATCCTAAAATAGACTACTGAAAAAGTATCCTCCCACTTTGAAAAAGGGGGATACAGGGGGATTTTCGATTACAAATCTCTCTCAATCATCCTTTACTAAAGGGAGAGAAAACTTTATTTTAATAAGGCCATAGCACTTTTTCGGCGCACCCAAAAAAATGTGTAGCTGGAGTATTTCCGCCTTGACTTTAAGGATGCCTCAGCTTAAAGTAGTATAAAATCGCTATTCTTAATACAGGAAATTAACTCATGATTGAAATATTAAATGAGATACCTTTTCAGTTGGACCCGGCAGTAATAATTAAATCGCTGCGTCTGCGGACGTTCCAGCCTAACATCGAGAAAATAGTAGGGGAACTGGTACGGGACATCCAACCCATCGCTAAACCGAAGGCTGTTTACAAAGTATCTTACATCGATAATAAAACTACCGATTCGCTGGAAATCGACGGGGTGAAGTTCACCAGCCGTGTGCTACGGGCCAATCTGGACCGGGTGGAGAGGGTTTTTCCCTACGTTGTAACCGGTGGAATAGAGATTGCAGGTTATAAGAAGGCTCAGGACTTGATGACCAATTTCTGCATCGATGCTATTAAAGTACACATTATCGGCGTTGCGGCAAATTATCTGTTACAGCATGTTACGAAAAAATATGCCCTGGGACAGGCATCCAGTATGAATCCCGGCTCGCTGAAGGACTGGCCTCTTACACAACAAAAACAGCTTTTTTCTCTCCTCGGCGATACCGTAGCGGCCATCGGCGTCCGGCTCAGCGATAGCGGTGTAATTTACCCTTTGAAATCGATTTCCGGTATCTATTTCCCCACCGAGGTCAAGTTTGAAAGCTGCCAGCTTTGTCAGCGGGAGAGATGCATGGGGCGGCGAGCGGCTTATTCCCCAGAACTGGCAGAAAAATACAAGTAATTTGGGGAAAAAAATAGATAGAGTTGTCTTATAGTCTAATTTCTAATTACCATATGCTACATGTTAATAACCGGTCGCTGTTAAATGGCTTTAGAACAATTCTTACAGGGCGGTATTTCAGCGTATTTTTTCTTTAATATCAGTTTTCTGATTTTATTCAGTGATGGCGAGTTCCAGATTTCCTTTATTGATTTTTCTTTGATATTACCGATTACGCTCTCTCTTTTCCAATCATCGCAGCATGTAATCACATCACCGTTAAATAGAATGCTGGTGTGATAGAGAAGGTCGTAACACCCGGTGATATCAATTGTTCGGGCGATTAGATATTTACCGGTCTTTTTTAGCAGTGATAAATTGGTAGTTTTGTTTTTTAACTTAAGGGACTGATAATTGGTTACCGACCCTGCTCTATTATACAAATCTATAGTTCTGGTCTTCACGCCTAAATTTCTCCAGTACCGTATGGCTCGGGACATTTCTTCGATATTCTCACTTGTAATAACGAAACTAATGGTGATTTTTTGTTTCAAGCTTTCATCGGATATTAATTTGGAAATATTATTGATTATTCTATCAAAGTCAATTCCGCCGCTTATTTTGCGGTACATTTCGGAGGAATATGCATTCAAGCTTACGATAATACGGTCAACGTTTGATTCCTTAATTTCCTGAAGGGTAAATTTATCTAACAATTGTCCGTTAGTAACTAGAGAACAAATTATCCCAGGAAGACGTTTTTTAGCGTGTCCGATAAATTCGAATATTCTTGTATCTAAAAGCGGTTCGTTGTGTAATTCGAATAAGAGATGCGGATGGTATTTTGTTGCTGCCAGTTCATTAACAATTTTTTCGAAGGTATCTCTATCCATAATTCCTTGTGCTAACTGCTTATGTACGTTCGGATAGGGACAGAATATACAATTCCCATTGCACTGCGATTGAGTTTGAATTTGTATCGTCAATGGAAATGCCAAGGCTTTCCCAGTAAGCAAGAACTTAAGATAACTGCGAGATAAATAGAAGTATTTATTAAAACGCTCTGACAATATTTTCCCCATTTAATTTTCCGCCTGAGAAGTTTTTTACATCCGGGTATTTCCATATCCCCGGAAAGTTTGGATATGAATGCTTAATGCCTGAATTTCTATGTAATATACCTCATAATACGAAAGAAGTAAAATAGTCGGCAAACGTTGCTCTAACTATAAGAGCGGTACAACTCTTATTGGGGAGCAGTATAAATATTTTACGTTTTTCTTTGTCACGTCGTTAATTAAACTTAGGTGAATAACCGAATAATAGTTTTTTTAATGGAACCGATAAGGTACAATAGGGTATTATTATTTTCATTATATCGGCGATTCGCTTAAAAACAACTCAAATCGTGTTGTATTTATCTACGGTACACTTTATGAAAGGTAATTAATAGGCTCATTACATGTCAGACAAGAGCTTGGAGAAAGACTGGACAAAAGGCTCCGTTATCGGCAATCTCTTACAGTTATCCTGGCCGATGGTATCAGTGGAAGTCCTCTATGCAGTTGTAGTGGTCGTGGAGCTGATATGGATAGGCCGCTTGGGACCGGTTTCGATTGCCGGTGTCGGCCTCGTTGACCTCTTCATTATACCCATAATGTCTGTAGATATGGGGATAATTTTCGGTTCGAGAGCCATGATTGCCCGTTATGCGGGGGCAGGTGATACTAAGCGTGTCGGTATTGCAGTCGGGCAAAGTATCCTTCTCGGCTTCTTCTGGGGTGCCTTCATGACGGTGGTAGGCGTTCTGCTGGCAGAACGAATACTATCAATGTTCGGTTCGGCATCAGAAGTTGTTGCCCAGGGGGCACAATATATGCGTGTGTTCTTTGCCGGATTGATAGGTTTAGAAGTACTGGAAATGGGACAATATGCCATCCAATCTTCCGGCGATACCACGAGGCCGATGATAATAGAGCTGGTAACGCGGTTTATACATTTAACTCTATGTCCCTTCTTAGTTTTGGGCTGGTGGGTATTTCCCATGCTAGGTGTCGGCGGAGCGGCAATGAGTCAGGTAATTGCCAACGGTATAGGTGCAGTTATCGTGTTGTGGGTGCTTTTTAGCGGTCGCACCCGGGTACGGCTAACGTTAAGTGATTTACGCCCTGTTCCCGATATCATGTGGCGCATATTGAAAGTCGGAATCCCTTCAATTTTAATGATGCTGCAAAGGTCAATCGGGAGTATCGTATTAATGAGAATTATCGTTCCGTTTGGCACCCTGGCGATGTCATCTCATAGCCTGGTATTAAGGTTAGAGGCGTTTATTTTTGCATTTTGTTTTGGTTTGGGAGGGGGCACCGGAGTTATGGTAGGGCAAAATCTGGGAGCAAACCAGCCTAAGCGGGCGGAGCGGAGCATGTGGACGGGAGCAGG
>JAFGLR010000080.1 GCA_016927955.1 Dehalococcoidales bacterium | reverse complement strand
CTGGCGGCGGCTCTGAAGGAGACCGACCTGTCACGGTATCTTCGGTAGTTATGAGTGAAAAAGCCGGCCCTTTAGCCCAAGGCTGATTTACAGCATCCGGTGAAAGTAATTCAAGAGCATCATCAATATTTACGATTGGGGCTGTCATACCCTGACCACCGAGTCTGTATACAAAAGCATCATAAAACGTACCGACCAAACCGATGACATTACCTTTCTTATCAGTGACAGTGGCTCCATCTCTTGATATATACCCCTCTTCTTCTATATCCATCATGAAAGCCGTAGCATAGCCGGGGAAACGCGTTACCCTGCTTTCTAAGGAACCGGAGCCCGAACCGGGCCATCCATGGATGACGACGTCGGTCCCCGGTTGTAGATTATCGGGTTCCCCAATGGCAGCTGCCGTGAATTTAGTGTTTTCCAACTTTAAAAGTGTAACGCTTGTCCTGGGGTCTATCACCTGAATAGACGCTTGATACCTTTGCTGTCCCGGTACACCGACCTCCAGCCTACCGGGGTTGTAACCTTCATAGTTAAGTACTGTTAATATCTGGCTGCCATCACCTACCACTACCCCAAGAGCCAGCAATGTTACCTCTCCACTCGTAGAACCAATCGGTTCCCATATTTGAACGATGGAGTCATTAATTGACAAGGTATTATTACAAGCATATGAGGATATCATTAGAGTCACAATCAGCAATGATAAAACAATAAGTAATTTTATACGTTTCAATTTTCTAACAACCTATATATTAATAACTACTTTTCTTTTCATCTTACATTATGTCATCCAATATAATAAGAAGAATTATAATAAAAAGGGAATTGATTTAGGGCGGAACTTGATTATAGTTATTTCCAAAAATACGAACGGATTTTATGTTTTCAGCCGAATTTAAATGAAGCACGAATTGACCAAGCTCAGAATACTCAAGATGTAATCCAATCTGGCCGATAATGTGAGCAGCATCAAGCGTCCAGGACACCTGCTTTCCATTCTTGTCATAGCCTTCTGCGTACAATGCTATCTCCTTGTTTTGTTGGTGGTCGTTTCGGATTCTACCAATAATTACCAAAATAGGTTCACCTACATTAACGGTAGTATCCTCTGGATCCCAGAGAATTGTGTATTCCTTATCGCTAAAACCCCGGATAATTTCTACATCCATCAGTAAAACTTCTGAAGATACATCCTCAGAATTGGTTAAATAACTTCCCGGAGAGGGTGAAATAGAAATTGCTGGCGGTTGTACTGTAGGAGATTCGGTTGACGTGCATCCCACCATAATAAGAAGTAATACCATATTCAAGACGATTAATAGAAAATACTTGATTTTTATAGTTTTTCTTTTCATGTTAATTCCTATTGAACCTTAAAAACTGCTGAAGCAACTACTTTTTTATCGAGATAGACCCGTACCTCATAAACACTAGGCTGGTCGGGCACCGGCCATGGATTTGAATAACCTACTAACACGTCCGCACCAGCTCCGAAGGGACCTAAGTCATTAGCAGTCTCTATTCCAACTTCTTGTTTGGTTTCTTTATTGTAGTAAGCATATCTAGTAAATGTGACACTGTCTTCCAGGTTTTCACTTATCCCCAATATGATAAATATTTTCTCTCCCGGAGAAACAGTTAGTTGGATTTCCTTTGGGAAAGGAGTGTGTTCTCCCGGCGGGACTATCACACTGGGTGGTTGTGTTACCTCTGGTGAGATATAGATAAAATCAACTATTTCAGGAGTTTTAGCACAGCCGGCAACCGGTATTAACATTACTACCATCAGGAACAACAAAAGGATTATTATCGTGCATTTAATTTTCATTTTTTACTCCCTACACTTTTGCTATGCGTCCCTTCCGAACGATTGTTGAAGGGACGCATAGCAAAAGAATAAAAGGTATTAGTTAAGGCCCAACCGACCAATAATAATAGTTATTTATCATACTTTTAGTATAAGGGATGGCTGTTCCCTGATTCATTAGATATCCATATGTATTTGTAACTACATATAGAGTTCCACTGACTTGAACATCCAGATAACGCGATGTGATTTGAGGTAATGTGGGCCAATTTGGGGATAAATACCATTCCTCCCAAGCATCCCAGCCCTCTGAATTCGGACGAGTGCCATACGTCTGCCAAATTAGATCCCATTGGTAGTCTATACGGTCGTAAATGTAAGCTTTCCAGAGTGTTGGTGAACCGCCTGCGTTCTCAATCCGTGCAAGAACTTCATTCGCAGTTCCTCCATACCTATTGCAAAAAGCAATATCCATATTAGCTACGAAATACCAAGAGCCATCCCCTGGCGTTGTTGTACTGTGTACAAATACCTGCCATCTACGATAAGTGGTAGTTCCACTCCGAACATAAGAGGCAACAGATTCTATCCGACAATTATCTGGACCTAGTAACGTAGGAGCATAAAGGAAATCGCCACTCTCATTTAGAGTTATTGTAGGATAAATTTTTTGATACGCTTGAACTAACTGTACACTCTTTCCACTACGTAGGAAGGTTCCATATTCGGCATCACCAGGCCACGGATCTTTTTTATTTAGATCTTTCTCTAATAACACACTCTCTTCATTTATGTTCCACCCTATCGATCTATAGAAATCTAAATTGCGTTTTCCTGGTGGGCCAAACCGAGATCCCTCCGGGCCATACACGAGAGAAGGATCGTAATTGGGATTATTGGGATCGACTAGATTATCGCCTTCAAAAACCCCATACCTGTCGCATGTTAATTCTGGAAATTTTTTTGTATCAACTAATATCCTTTCATTTTTGGTATCATTCGCTAATACACTATTTGTTATGAAAAGCAGAAGTATACTAACGATTGATATTACAACAAATAATCGCCTTTTCATTTTAAACCTCATTATTATAAATTTATATTAACAATTTGTCACGATTAGCCCTACCCCACAAGTAGGGCTACCCCTATCCACCAGCCACACCCCGTAAAACGCCTGAAGCCTCAATAATATATGCATATAATTTATTTAGCATATAAACCTCAAATAGTCTCTAGATTTTTTCTCGTATTTTTCTCGCCAATCTTCAAACCGGTAACCGAACCCGGGTACGGTAATAATATATTTGGGATTATTAATATCCGGCTCTATTTTCTGACGCAGGCTATAAATATGGTCGTGCAGATAACCACGGGCATCACGATAGTCATAACCCCATATTTTACTCAACAGGGCATCGTATTCCACTACCGTTCCAATATTATTGAAAAGTTCGTTAAGTAGTTTAAACTCCATACGTGCCAGTTTTATTTCACTATCCTTTACTATCACACGATGAGATTTAAAACTTATTTTCAGGTAGCCATCATCATAATCAAAATACTCCTGAATAACCGCCATCTTTTCCCTACAGGTCAGGCTATTATTATAACTTATAGTCCTGATATATCTTTATATTATACTTATTTCCTATATTGTCAATAATTATCTATAGTAAATTGGTAACATAAACAATAAATTGAAACCGTATCATGCATTCAAAAGTAAAAATATCAGGGAAAAACAAGACGGGCGGGTTTGAAACCCGCCCCTACAGATTAATGATATCGAGTTATTCCAGCGAAACTAAATACTATTTTCTTCGCTGCACAACGAAGTCGGCAAGATTATATAAAGCCTCACGAGCTGGACAATCCGGTAACTGTTGCAAATCGGCAATTGCCTTTGCCCGGAACCCGGCAGCGGCTTTATAACATTCATCGGTGATATTAGAATTACGGACCATATCGATTGCCCGGGCAATTTCATCCTTAAGTCCGGGACTTTCAAAGACCCGTTTGACCGGGTTATCTGTGGGATAGCGTTGCAGTAAAAGCATGGCCGGCAGCGTTAGCGTACCTTGTGTTAAATCGGAGGCTACCGGCTTACCCAATTCTTGCTCTGTGCCGATAAAGTCGAGAATATCGTCGACAATTTGAAAGGCAAGACCGATGTTGTAACCGTATTCTTTCAAAATTCTTACGGATTCCTCGGGAGCATCACTCAAGATAGCCCCCGATTCTGTAGCCGCAGCTAATAAAGAGGCGGTTTTCCCGGCAATGCGCTTCAGATACTCGTCATAAGTCTGGTTTAAATTAAATTCGTTGAAAGCCTGATTCAATTCGCCGGTAGTGATAAGCTGCAGTGTCTCCGCACACAGGCGGATGACCCGTAAATTGCCGGTACGGGTAGTAAATTCTTCGGCGGTAGCGAACAGGTAATCACCCAGCAATATCGCCTTATCCGTGTTCCAGGTGGCATTTATAGTCGGCTGCCCGCGCCGTACATCCGAATCATCGATAGCATCATCATGCACCAGCGTAGCGGTATGTAAAAGTTCCACCGCAGCCGCCATCGGCAGCATAGTATCCAGATTATAATGGTAAAACTTACCGGAAAGCAGGACTAACGCCGGCCGGATTTTCTTGCCGGTATCTTTGAGACTATGCTCCAGCATTTTAGCCTGGGGCACGTAGCTGACACGGGTAACCGATGTGAGCCAGTCGCCCACAATATCAAGGTCAGCTTGAACCGGAGCGTATATTTTTTCCAGAGATAATATTTCCGACATAGTTAATTAATAGCTCGGTTTGCCGATACGGGCTGTTTCCTCTTCTATAATCTTGTCCTCTAATTTCAAGAACAGGGGTTTGGGCATCACCAGTTTTTGCCCGGGTTGCGGCATCCGCAGCTTCCAGCCGTCAGCTTCAATATTACTATCAAAACCAAGGTATTCACTCAATTTCTGCGAGCTAAAAGGTAAAAACGGATAAAACATTGTCCGCAGGGCAGAAATCACGACAATAGTTACGTACAAAGGGGTCGCCGCCGCCTGTTTGTCCTGTTTTATCAATTTCCAGGGGGACTTTTCATCGAGATAGCGGTTACCTTCCTGAGCCAGTGTCATCGCAGCCCAAATCGCTTCTTTAAAGTGACAGGCGGAGAGCAATTCATCCATCTTAGCGAAAGTATCAGCAACTTTTTTCAATATCTCCTGACTGCGGGCATCATATTCTCCGGGCACCGGTACCGCACCGTCATAGTTTTTATAAACAAAGGTCAGCACACGGTTGGCAAGGTTGCCGTAAGTGGCCACCAATTCATCGTTATTGCGTCGGACATATTCACGCCAGGAGAAATCCGTATCGCCGGTCTCCGGCATATTGGCAGTTAATAAATACCTTAAGGGGTCGGGGTCATACCGGGATAAATAATCCGGGGCCCAGACCGCCCAGTTACGGCTGGTCGATACCTTCTTGCCTTCAATAGTCAGAAATTCGTTTGATGGCACGTCATAAGGCAAATTCAATCCTTTATCATAACCCAGCAATATCGCCGGCCAGATAAGGGTATGGAAAGGAATATTATCCTTACCGATGAAATAATATGATTTAGTGCCTCCGTGCCAGAATGGCTGCCACTTATCAGGGTCACCCTGTTTAGCCGCCCATTCCTTACTGGCAGACAAATAACCGATAACCGCCTCGAACCAGACATAGAGCCGCTTGCCGTCATAACCGGGTAACGGTAACGGAACACCCCATTCGATATCACGAGATATAGCCCGGTCCTTCAAACCCTCATTAAGGTAACGCTGCGTAGCATTGATAACAGTGGGGCGCCAGTGCTTCTGGTTATTGACCCACGCCTGTAACCTTTCCTGAAAGGCACTCAGTTTAAGCATGAAGTGCTCGGAATCTTTAAATTCCGGCGCCCCGCCGCACACCCGGCAATGAGGGTTAATAAGTTCCCAGGGATTAAGCGGACGGCCGCAGCTATCACACTGGTCGCCGCGGGCCGGTTCGAAACCGCAGTGCGGGCATTTCCCTTCGACGTAACGGTCGGGTAAAAACCGGTTACATTTAGCGCAATACGGCTGCTTCATACTTTCCTTGTAGATATAGCCGTTTTTTAATAATGTCAGAAAAATATCCTGGGCAACCTGAGCATGATTTTCTGTCTCAGTAGAAGTAAATAAGTCAAAAGTAATCCCTAATTTCTGCCAGACATCAACAAAAATATTATGGTAGTGATGGGCCAACTCCTTCGGTGTCTTATTCTCCTGCTCCGCTTTAATAGTAATCGGTGTACCGTGCTCGTCCGAACCGGACACCATAAGTACTTCGTTGCCTTTCATACGATGAAAGCGGGCAAAGATATCTGCTGGTAAAATTGAACCGGCGATTTGTCCTAAATGTGAAGGGCCGCTGGCGTACGGCCAGGCAACTCCGATATAAATTTTTTCCGGCATAAAATGAATCTCCGAATGAATTAAGTAATTACTACTTTAACATAATTTACGCAGCGGGGGCTACTTCGGCAATACTATTTGCCCGTCAATAAACCATCTTTAGGACATCTGTTAACAATAATCAAATTGACAAGTGTTTTATAATATGGTTATATCAAAGCATAATTTATTATTATTTGAGTGGATGAAATATGAATAATAAAATTAAGAACTCTATCTTGTCTATCCTATCTTTTATCCTTGCCGCATCGGTATTATTGCTACCGGGGGCGACTATCGCAGCAGCTGATACTACGCCACCGGCGGTAAGTACAAATGAGGCCAGTGTGATTACTATTAACTCCGCCATTTTAAACGGTACTTTAACCTCGCTGGGCACGGCGACTACGGTTAACGTATATTTTGAATACGGTACGACTACCAGTTACGGTAACAGTACATCGGCCGTTGCCAAGACATACACCGGAGCATATTCCGCCAAACTGAACGGCATCAGTCCGGGCGTAACTTATCACTACAGAGCCAGGGTCGATGGTGGAGTGAACGGGATAGCCTACGGCGAAGACAGGACCTTCAGGACGTTAACAATTGCCCCGGTAGTAAGTACCTCACTGGCTACGGAAATCGTTGGCAACGGAGCTCAACTTAACGGCTACTTCGATTCTTTTGGTACCGCTACATCAGTTTACGTTTATTTCGAGTACGGGCAGACTACCGATTACGGCAGTACCACTAAGAAAATAAATAAGAAAGAAACAGGTTCTTATTTTATTCAGATAACCGGTTTAACACCGGATACCACTTACCATTTCCGGGCGGTAGCTGATGGCGGAACGCATGGTAAAAGCACAGGGGCGGACTATTCCTTTAAGACTCCGGTGGCTGTTCCACCGGTAGTATCTACACTTGCGGCTAAAGGAGTTACTAATACCTCAGTAATACTGGTGGGTAACGTTTCGGCACTCGGTTCAGCCGATTCTATCATGGTATCCTTTGAATACGGGACGACTACCGATTATGGTCTCACTTCAAAGCCACCTATACCCATAACCGTCGCTGACTTTAGCAACCCTTTTGAGTTCCATGGCGGTTTTGAAACAAAGGAAGACGACATCGATGACCTGATACCGGGCACTACTTATCACTATCGGGCGAAAGCAGACGGCGGTGTCAACGGCGTCTCTTACGGAGAAGATTTCTCTTTCAAAACAACAGGCATCCAGCCGATAACGCCTCCGACGGTAGATACCCTTGCAGCAAGTAATATTACCACCGGCTCAGCTACTCTAAACGGTGAACTGGTATTAACAGGCACGGCAGCCACGATAAATGTATACTTTGAATACGGACTCACTACCTCCTACGGCTCATCCAGCACCGCCCAGAAGTTGACGAAAACAGGCAGCTTTTCTGCCGAACTTACCGGCCTTCTTTCCGGCACAACCTACCATTACCGGACAAAAGCCGATGGCGGAACTAACGGAGTCAGCGTCGGTCCCGATATGACTTTCACCACCGCATATATCTCTCCTTCGATAGATACTTCAGAAGTTTCTTTGATTACAGCTAACACCGCTACCTTAAACGGTAATCTCGTTACAACCGGAACTGCCACTTCGATCCGGGTATTTTTCGAATACGGTACGAGTGAAAACTACGGGATTACCACTTCCATCAAGACTTTAACCGCCCCCGGAACTTATTACGTTAACCTGACCGGATTAAAACCGGGTACGGAATATCATGTTCGAGCTAAAGCTGATGGCGGCAGTAATGGGACAGGTGAAGGCAGCGATATAACATTTACTACGCTGGGACCGGCATCAATAAGTCTGGTACCGGATAGCGTCATACAAATTTCTCCTGCTGAAGCCGTAACAGGTGAAAGCATAGCCCTCAGCGTAACAGTTGAAAACACCGGCGGAGCCACCGGTACATTCGCCGTAGTATTGAAAATAAACGGTCTGATAGATAGCAGCCAGGATGTTACCATCCCGGCCGGAGCAACTCAGAACGTATCCTTTAACGTTGTAAAAAACCTTGCCGGTACTTACCAGGTCGATATAAACGGTCTTACCAGTTCATTTGTTATTACATCTCCAACAACGAACGTTACGACCACTACCCAGATACCGACCACAACCACTACGATAATAGAGTCTAAAAACACGCAGATACTGGCTATCGGAGCGGGAGCAGCCGTAGTTATCGGCCTACTTATCTATCTTCTTATGAGAAGAAGAGCTTAAGTTGAGCCAGGCCTGATAGAGCTTTTTATGCGATAAACCCGTAATCCCTGACAACTCGGCGATGGCATCTTTTGCCGTCATTCCGGAGCGGTTCATTTTCTCTAACCGCTTGATTATGTCATCAGTTACCTCCGGTACTACCGTGTCACGTTTGCCGTCAATTACCAGGGCAAATTCACCCCGCGGTACGGCGAAATATTCTAAAGCCGCACTTACAGTACCGCGAAATATTTCTTCGTGCAGTTTAGTCAATTCACGGCCTACCGCCACCCGCCGGTCACCCAAGACTTCTAAAACGTCTATTAACGCTTCTTTCAACCGGTGGGGTGTTTCCAGAATAACCAATGTCGCCGGTTCATCTGCCACTGATTTCAGGAAACGCTGTCTGTCTCCGGCCTTATGAGGTAGAAAACCCAGGTATATAAAACGGTCTGTCGGTAATCCGGAAGCCGCGAGTGCCGTAACAACTACCGATGCCCCGGGAATCGGGACAACCCTGATGTTTCGCCGGATAGCAGCGACGACCAAGTCATAACCCGGGTCGTTCAGTCCGGGTGTACCCGCTTCGGACACCAGAGCTACATCACTTTCCATTAAACGTTCCAAGATGTATTCAAGTTTGGCCGGTTTACTATGCTCGTAATAGCTGGTCATTGATGTTTTAATACTATAAGCATCGAGTAAACGCCTGGTCTTCCGAGTATCCTCGGCGGCAACTAAGGAGACTTCTTTTAATATCCTTACGGCACGGTAAGTCATATCTTCCAGATTGCCGATTGGGGTCGCTACGATATAAAGAATACCCATTCTTACACCTTTACCTCGTATTATATTCTATCATCTTGTTAGCATCCAAGCCTCAACCCTAATTTAATCCTCCCCTTTTGTATGTTATTATTGAAAACAATGAAAGAAAAAATCAGGCAATATCTGATACAACACCCCGGGCGGCAAATTCTAAATAATAAATATACCCCGTCGGCCGTGGTATTACCCGTCTTCCGCAAAGATACCGATTGGCACATTCTGTTTATCAAGAGAACCGAAACCGTTGAGCACCACAAGGGACAAATTTCGTTTCCCGGCGGCCGTCACGAACCTGAAGATAAGACCTTACGGGATACCGCTTTACGTGAGATTCACGAGGAAATAGGTTTACCTCCGGAAAACGTCGAAATATTAGGACAGTTGGATGATAGTTTAACATTCACCTCTAATTTTATTGTCTCTACATTTATCGGCTTGATACCCTACCCATATAAATTTAAACCCGACCCCGGCGAAATCGCCTATATTTTTACCACCCCGGTATCAAACTTGTTAAGCAATGCCAGTTTCCAAAAGGAAGAACGTTATATCGATAACCACCTCGTAAGGTCTTACTTTTTTTACTATCAAAATGAAGTAATCTGGGGAGCTACCGCCCGTATATTAAAGCAGTTTTTAGAAATCTGGGCCGTTTTAAGTGAAAAACAACCGGGATAATTACAGCATATTAATAATTCTTTATTAAGTTTTTTATCTTAAGTTTATAATACTTTATTATAAATTATTGACACTTTCCATTAGGTTAACTTATAATTGGTCTTAGGTTATAATAGTGTAAGTGTTGATATGGCTGGTAAAGATTATTACATAATTTTAGGCGTGGGTCGGGGAGCTACCGCTACTGAAATAAAGCAGGCTTACCGTAAACTGGCGCGACAACATCACCCTGACGTAAATCCCGGGGATAAGACTGCAGAGGCGAAGTTTAAAGAAATTAATGAAGCCTACGAAGTCCTGTCCGATACGGAAAAAAGAAAGAAGTACGACCAGTTCGGTGACCAGTGGCAATACGCCGAGCAGTTTGTTAAAGCACGCGCCCGGCAATCACCGGAATGGGAATCCGGTCAGGGTGACACATCTTTCAATTTCGAGGGTTCGGGGGATATATTTGAAGAAATACTCCGGGATTTCGGCCGGGGTACCCGTGGGCGAACTGCTCAGCCGCGAACCGGCCGCGATATAGAATACCCGGTTCAAGTAACACTGGAAGAAGCCTACCATGGTATCAGCCGCCTGCTGAACATCCAGGGCGAAGACGTTTGCAATGGTTGCGGCGGTACCGGCAGAATCCAAAACCTGCCCTGCTCCGTTTGTCGCGGTTCCGGCAAAGTAATTCGCGATAAGCGTATCGAAGTTAAAATACCCTCGGGTGTAGATAACGGTTCCCGAGTACGGTTTGCCAGACAAGGTGAACCCGGTTACCGTGGCGGTCCGAACGGGGATTTATACTTGATTGTTTCAATATTACCGCATTCGACTTTCGAACGGCAGGGTGACAACCTGCTAACTACCGTTGATTTACCATTAACTACCGCCATGCTAGGCGGTGAAATCCAGGTACCAACCCTTAAAGGAAAGTTAATGCTGAAAATCCCGCCGGAGACCCAGAATGGACGGATTTTTAATTTGAACGGCAAAGGGATGCCTCACCTCGGAGGCTCTTCATACGGAAACTTACTGGCGAAGGTAAACGTAGTTTTACCCGGTAAATTAACGAAGGAAGAGAAGGCACTTTTTGAAAAACTCAAGGAGATGCGTGACAGCTAAAGTTTTACAATGAGCCCAAAAAATAAATCCAATAAAATCCCTGAGGAAGAACCCCGTTACGTTATCAGCGTAGCGGCACGGATTCTGGGAACGCAAACTCATACTTTGCGTTATTATGAAAGAATAGGCATAATAGAACCATTCCGGTCAACTGGTAATATCCGTTTATATTCGGAGAGTGATATTATCAGGCTACGCCGAGTTAAGAGCCTGATTGATGAACTAGGTGTTAATTTGGCCGGTGTCGAAGTCATTATGCATATGGTTAACAGAATTAACGAGTTACAGCAACAGGTTGAAGCATTGGAAAAATTCATAAACAGGAATGATAGCTAAAACAGGACGAACACCTTGGCCGATATAGAAATATATTTAAAAGAAAAACTAAATCCGCTATACAGGGTCTGGTACGGAGCCTGGGTTTACTGGTGGCCTTTATGGCGCTCATATATCAGCGGGCCTAAAATCATGAAAAAATGGACGGAACTCAGTCTGGTAAAAGAAGGCCAGTACTTTCTCGATTTCGGTTGCGGCACTGGTGATTTTACAATTCCTGCCGCTCGTATCGTCGGTCGGAATGGTAAAGTATTCGCCCTCGACTGCAATCCCAAGCAACTTGAAATAGTTACTAAAAAAGCCCGGAAAGCCGGTGTTAATAATATCGAGACTATTCCTTCTGAACAGCAAGATAATCTGGCAGACGAATCAATTGACATCGTATGGATGTGCGACGTGATACATGAAATCAGAGCCAAGCGTGAAGTACTCGAAGAAGTTTACCGGGTGTTGAAAAACCGGGGTACTTTGATAATTTATGATAGCCTGAAAGATAAAGTGGTAAACTACACAGACGGCCTGTTTACTCTGGAAAAACAGGATGGCAAGCTAATGAAGTTTCTTAAATAAAGGTTTGTTATGTCTGAAAAAAATGAGGTAAAAGAACCGGAAACTGCTTTGTGCGAGACCCAGGCTAAAACACGGATACTTAAACGGGAAATTATTGTCGGCGTTTCAGCTATTGTAATCACCATAGGCCTCTGCGTGGCGGCCATCCTGTATAAAGATACCATCATGAATACTGCCGCTTCTTTAGGATACGGCTTAACCGGCATACTCCTCGTATCTTTTTTAGCCGGCAGCATACTCAGCTTTACAGCAGTACCGATTCCTTACTGGATTCTGGTCTTTACTTTACCGACAGCTCTGGCTGCAAATTGGGGTATTTTAGCTCCGTTCGCAGTAGGTCTAACCTCAGCACTGGGTGCTACACTGGGACATATGCCAACCTTTATGATTGGTTACGGCGGACGTAGCTTACCTGGTAAATTATCGAACCGTTTCAGTAATAACTGGTATGGTCGGTGGTATAAAAAAATTATTACCTGGTCCGAAAAACATGGCTGGATAGCCGTCTTTATAAATTCGGCTATATTCAACCCCATACACCTGCCGATGACAGTCGCCTTCGGTACCTTGCGCTACCCGCCGTGGAAATTTTTCCTTTACTCTTTCCTGGGCAATTCCGTTAAGAGTTTACTCCTGGCTTTTTGCGGTTACTACGGCTTAACATGGCTGCTTAAATTTATCGGTGTATAAAAGGAGAGATTCCGTTGCCTATCGCTCTAATTATCATAATAATCATTATTGCCGGTATCGCCGTATGGCAACTGGCAGTCTGGATATCGGAAATCCGTTATAAAAACAGACAGTGCCGGGCAGCGGTAGACTGCAGCCGGAAACGGCAAAAACCGATGCTCATCGCCGGCGGCCCCTGGGGCGGTCATTCGTTAAGACGCCGTTTTAACATGCCGGCTCATACTCAGGGTGACGTATGCATCGATATCAAAGCCAGTGCCATTCTGGATTGGCCTAACGGTATCGTGGCAGATGTAACTTATCTCCCATTTCCGGATAAGACCTTCGGGTCTGCCTTCGCCAGCCATTTACTGGAACACCTGCCGAATACTATATCGGCAAAACAGGCCCTGGCTGAACTCAGCCGGGTCGCCGATGAAGTATTTATCGCTTATCCCTCCCGGCAGTCTCTGCCCGCTTGGCTTATCCGCGATCACCATCTCTGGGTCTGGCAAAAAGACGGCATTGCCCATTTGACACAGAGAGGTAATGGCAGCGGGACAAACCAAGAGGAGCTTTATAATTTAACCGATGGGCAAAGTAACTAACCAACCGGAAAAAACGAGGATAGTGAAAGAAGACGCCGTCATACTGGAAGATGCCCGTACACTTGCGCGGAGATTCTTCCCGAGGGAGACAAAGCAAAAAGAGGCCTTTATCAATCGTTTAGTCGAAAACTATGTAGCGGCCAAAGATAAGGATACTTTGATAATGCATAATCCGGGCGGCTGGGGCTGCACGGATATCGAGAACCTTATCGATTGGGAGCGGAGTGTGGTGGAAGGGTTTAAAGCTGCTCTGACTAAAATGCAGCGGAATTGGATACTACTCCAGTATTTTCGTGCCGGTTCTAAGTGGTACGAACACTTAATGAATTTCCCCGAACAACTCCGTTATTATATTTCGGGTAAATTTTTTAGGGCTGAATTACTGGCAGCCGAATTGAATTTCCTGACCGGGCATATTAATAACCTGAAAATATTTTTGCTCGGTGTTAGCCAGGGAGCAGCCTTCGGCAATACCGTAATGGCTTATGCCGGCAACAATCCCAACGTATTCAGTATCGAATTGGGCACCTTCTTCGTCCATATGAAAAGACGAGTTATTACCAATAGAACGCTGGCTATGGATAGTAATGGTCTGATGCCCGACCCGGTGTCTAGTTTCCGTATCAAACCGGCTTTAAAAGCCTACAGCACTGCCCCCTACCGGTGGTTAAAATACCGCCTGACCGGCAAACCGGAGAAGTTTACCTATTGCATTAATGTACCCGGACATGAGTACCAGTGGGAATTTCCCAATGTCGGCACTAAGATTGGAAATTTCTTAGCCGCCAGTTTAGGATATAAATATGACATGGAGAAATAGACTATGAAACAAGAAAGATTTACGGAACAAGCATGGGAAGCGGTTACTTCCTCGCAACAAATGGTAATGCAGTTGCAGCAAAACCAGTGGGATGTAGAGCACATTTTATTAGCCTTATTATCGCAGGAGAAGGGACTGGTACCTGACATTTTGCGTGATCTTAACGCTAACCCGGAAGAGGTAAAAAACCAGGTTCAAGCCGCTCTTAACGGGATGCCCAAAGTGGCTTACCAGACCCAACAAATTTTTGCGACTCCCCGAATCAATGAGTTGTTCGCTAACGCCGATGCGGAATCGAAGCGGCTTAAAGACGAGTTTATCGGAACCGAGCATTTGCTCATCGCCATCGCCAGCGATAGTAAGGGCGAAGCATCTAAAATCCTGGCCCAATACGGTATCGATAAAGAAAAAATATATAAATCGTTACAAAAAATCCGCGGCGGACACCGGGTAACCGATGCCCGCGCTGAAAGTAAGTACCGCTCACTGGAGAAATACGGCCGCGACCTTACCGAACTGGCCCGGCAAAACAAACTTGACCCGGTTATCGGGCGAGATGAGGAAATCAAACGGGTGATGCAAATCCTTACCCGCCGCACCAAGAATAATCCTGTCGTCATTGGTGAAGCCGGTGTCGGCAAGACTGCCATTGCGGAAGGATTAGCCCAGAAGATAGCCTCCGGAGATGTGCCTAACTCCTTGAAAAACCGGAAAGTAATCGCTTTGGATATGGGCACCCTGGTAGCCGGCGCAAAATTCCGCGGTGAGTTCGAAGAGCGATTGAAAGCAATTATGGACGAGGTAAGAGCCTCCAACGGAGAGATAGTCCTTTTCGTCGATGAACTGCATACCGTAGTCGGTGCCGGCGGGGCGGAAGGGGCCATCGATGCCAGCAATATGTTAAAGCCAGCCCTGGCCCACGGTGAAATGCAGATGGTCGGAGCGACAACTCTCGACGAATACCGCAAGTTCATCGAAAAAGATAAAGCTCTAGAGAGGCGTTTACAGCCGGTCTTCGTCGGCGAGCCCAGTATCGAAGCAACTCTCGAAATGCTGAAAGGTCTACGGCCGCGTTATGAAGCCCACCATAAAATAAAAATCACTGACGCTGCTCTTGGTGCCGCCGCTCGCTTGAGCCAGCGATATATCACCGACCGCCACCTGCCGGATAAAGCTATTGACCTTATTGATGAATCCGCCAGTAAAAAGCGTATCGATAACGAAAGCCTGCCTCCGGAAATCAAGACAATGGAAGACAAGGTTAAGAAATTGAAAGACGAGGAAGACGCCGCTTCCCAGCAGGCTAAGTACGAAGAGGCTGCTAAAATCCGGATGGAACGGATTCAGATAGAGGATGAGTGTAATAAAGCCCGGACAAACTGGCAGCAACAGCACCAGATAAGCGAGACGGTAGATGAAGAAGACATCGCCGCATTGGTCGCCAAGTGGACCGGCATTCCGGTCAGCCAGATGTTGGAAGGTGAAGCGGAAAAACTCATTAATATGGAGGACCGTATCCACGAGAGGTTAGTTAACCAGGAAGAGGCGGTTAAAGCTGTCTCCGAGGCTATCCGCCGCAGCCGTGCCGGACTTAAAGACCCTAAGCGGCCAATCGGTAGCTTTATGTTTCTCGGGCCTACCGGCGTGGGTAAGACGGAACTTGCCAGAGCCCTGGCCCAATTCCTATTCGATGATGAAAATGCCATGGTGCGGCTGGATATGTCGGAGTATCAGGAAAAGCATACTGTTTCCAGGCTTTACGGCGCACCCCCCGGGTATATCGGTTATGATGAGGGCGGCCAGCTTACCGAAGCCGTGAGAAGAAGGCCGTACCGGGTCATTTTGTTAGACGAAATCGAAAAGGCACATCCTGATGTCTTCAGTGCCCTGCTGCAGATTCTCGATGACGGGCGGTTAACCGATGGGCAGGGCCGTACGGTTAACTTCAAAAACACGATTATCATTATGACCAGCAACGCCGGTGTCGAACTCATTCGTAGGGAGTCCGGCCTTGGTTTTGCCACAAAAAAAGAAGATGCCAAGACCCGCCAGCAGCAATATGAAGATATGAAAGAAAAAGTCCTCAGCAAGGTTAGAGGTCTTTTCCGTCCCGAGTTCATTAACCGTTTGGATGATATTATCGTTTTCCACGAGCTCAACGAGGAGCAAATCCGCAGCATTGTCGACCTGATGATAAAGGGCTTACAGAAGCAACTGGAAGAGCGCAAGATTCTCATCGAACTTACTGATGCCGCCAAGGGCTGGCTGGCGAAAACCGGTTTCGACCCGATATACGGAGCCAGGCCTTTACGGCGTGCCATCGAGAGATACGTAGAGAATCCGCTCTCCTCAATGATATTGAAGGGTGAAGCTAAAGCCGGGGAGACTATTACAGTGGATCTGAAAGAGGATACCCTGACTTTTTCCCCTGCCACGGCTAAAAGTGGAAAAAGAAACAAAAGCAGTGTAAAATAGATATTGCTTTGTGTAAATAACCTGATACCATGAAGTTTGGTAATTGTAGCCTGGTGTTTGGTTATTCCCCGATGGGGCCGTAGTTCAGTTGGGAGAACGTCACACTGGCAGTGTGAAGGTAAGGGGTTCGAACCCCCTCGGCTCCACCACTTTTTGAAGCTAAAATTAAGGGTCTGGTAGATTTTACCAGACCCTTTTTCTATTAAATGGCACTAATGAGAATGAGGTATAGTAGGATTACGTCCGGCTACCTCGACGCTATTTTATTACGGTTGGCTCTCCTCTCGCGGGAACATCAACCGGCTATTTTTTACCGAAGCGTGGGAAAGTGTTTATCCGGCCGCCATCCACCACAAGAACATGTCCGCTGATATAACTTGAGGCATCCGACGCCAAGAAGAGGGCACCCGCCATCAGCTCTTTCATCTCGGTCAACCGACCCAGCGGGAGCTGGGCTATAAAACCGGGTGCCGCATCGACTTCCGGATGGACTTTGACAAAGGTAGGGGCCAGAGCGTTAACCCGGATATTAAATTCTCCCAATTCCACCGCCAGCACCTTGGTAAGCATAATACCGCCCGCCTTGATGATACTGTACGCCCCCTGCCAGCCGGTGGGCCTGATGCCTGCCGTGGATGTCATGTTGATGATGCTTCCCTTCTTTTTCTCCATCATAACCCGGCCTACCGCCTGGCTGCAGAGGTAGAAGCCCTTGAGTCCGATATCCAGAGTGTTGTCCCAATCGCCCTCATTCATATCCACCAGCGAACCACCGGTATAGACGACGGCGTTATTGACCAGGATATCGATAGTGCCGAAATCCTTGAGGGTGCGCTCGACCAGACTATCGACTTCGCTCTTCACAGTAACATCGGTTTTGAGAACAAGGCAGCGGCGGCCCAGTGCCCGAACCTCGCCGGCGACTTGTTCTAACTCGGCCGGATTACGCCCGCAGACTGCCACATCGGCTCCCGCCTCAGCGAAGGTCACCGCAATCGCCTTACCGATGCCCTTCTTGGCTCCCGTAACAATGGCTACCTTGTCTTTAAGAGAAAAATCAGGCAATGTCATCTTAATGCTCCTTTTTCACAAATTGTTGATCCGGGTCAGTATATACGAATCCGGAAAAGTCATATGCCAAAAATTATAACCGGAATAACCCAAAGATTCAACAGAAACCCATG
>JAFGLR010000079.1 GCA_016927955.1 Dehalococcoidales bacterium | reverse complement strand
GGGATGGCGGAATTGGCAGACGCAGCGGACTTAAAATCCGCCGGAGTTACATCCTTGTGGGTTCGAGTCCCTCTCCCGGCACCACGGTTATTAGCTTTAGAAATACTTGTTTCGGACTTCACCGTTTCATAACTTCCGTTTACCATACAATCCCCCTGTCATTTATTGGGAAATACTATATTTTAAATACGAATTTGTAAAGTGGATAAGAAAACACTAGCTCAAGTCGGGTAATGCCCTAGCCGTTACGCATAAAATCATCCTGTTACGCTTAAGAATTTGAGAAAAACCATATTTGCACTATTCAAATCTAACAAAAATAGTGCTGTGCACTAAAACACTTAATTTGCGCATATGTTGACAACACGCTATTGAAGCTATAGACTTAGCTACCAAAAGGTGAAAGACAATTCTGGAGCATAGGAGATGGATAATATGAGCGTTCAAAAACAAATAAGGATTTCACCAGAAGTACAATATCAGCAAGAGTACGAATCTTGGCGACAACATGATAGATTCATATGGCAAATGCCTAGTATTATAATAACCGTTGCCATTGCAGCTATTGTAACTGCATGGGCAGTAGAGATGCCATGGCAGGTCAGAGAGTGTATAATCCTTGCATCTTTTATTTTGACCTCAGCCATGTTTCTAACATTAAATAAACATAGATATTTCATTGACCTCGAACAATTAACTCTTCTAAATATGGAAGCCAAATATGCTGAATTATGTATACAAAGACTCACCGACCCTAAAGATAAGGTATATAAGGCTAGACAAATAACAAAAGATGAATTTTGGGCTCCACAAGTCCCCCAAAACAAGCTCCAAGGATATAGTGCTCACCGTATTTTTAAGGATGCTATATATTGGTATTTCTCTTAATCTTGAACCCAGTATTGGAACACCCTAGTACGCCAGGTTACCTGTGGGGAGTCATAGGAACGCTATATGTGGCTCTTGTTATCGGTGTGGCTATTTATCTATGCAAAAAAAATTTTTTATAGAAATCGGAACCAACTAGTAATCTGGTGCTATTCTTATCTATCTCGTCAATAATACTATGTGGCATAGTATGCATACCGTCTTTGCGTATTCTCCCTAGCGCAAATATAATTGCCGCGGTAATGGATATAATAACAAGTATTGACTTTTAGCTATTTCCCGCCCAGTAAAATATGAACCTAAGAGTATTGCCGGATGCTATGATAGAGAAGCCTTGTGAAATTTCAAGCTATTCTCAAACATCATTAACCCAATAGGCCTAGCGTTATCTCTAAAGCCCAACTGCCACCAAGCTGATTTCTCAATTTTACAACCATAATAGTAACTCCCCCTCTTAAATTATCCGGTAAACGTTTTTATTGACAGTCTTTCTTATTGGGTATAGACTCCACTTAATGGCATGGCTTATTGTTTTACTGAGCTACCTTATAGGGGCGGTACCTACCGCCTATATCGCCGGCCGTTTGGCTGCCGGTATCGATATCCGCAAGATAGGCGATGACAATATGGGCGCCGCCAACACTTACCGCGAACTGGGTCATAAAACCGGAGTTGCCGTCTTTTTCCTCGATGCTTTCAAGGGTATTCTGGTTATATTAATTGCCCGGTGGGCACATCTTTCCCAGGAGCTTGTCCTGCTCTGCGGTGTGGCTGCGGTAGTCGGCCATAACTGGCCGGTCTATCTGAGGTTCCGGGGCGGCCGCGGTGAAAGTACCGCTATCGGCATATTATATGTATTAGTACCTATACCGATGCTGATTATGACCGGTCCGGCGTTCATTACTCTTGTCTGGAAGAAAAATGTTATCCTCGCTAGCGCCGTCCTTTTTATTCCGTTGTCCCTTATAGGCTGGTGGCTGCACCTACCCGGTATTCTAATAGCTTACAGTATCGCGTTACCCTGCCTGGTCGGTCTGACTCATTTCTTAAGGGTCAGGAAACAGTTATTGCCGGGTTAATTTTCGGGGGATACTTTAGTTATTGAATGGTTGCGGTTTAATGCCGTAATCGAAAGGAATGGTTGATAAAAATCGGTTTGTATAAGAATTGAATCGGAAAGGCTATTTTCGTTTAATAACTGACTTTACTGCTTCTATGATATCGTTTGCAGTTAGATGGTATTTAATTAATAATTCATCGGGTTTCCCGGATTCGGCATAATCTTTCAGCGCTACGTATTCCATGGGCACCGGGCGGTTTTTCGTTACCACCTGGGCGACGATACTGCCCAGACCGCCGTGTATTAAATGTTCTTCTGCCGTAACTATCGCGCCGGTTTCCGCTGCCGCTTTGATGATTGCCGGCTCGTCTATCGGCTGCAGTGTGGACATATTCAGAACCCTTACGGAAATGTCTTCCTGCTTCAGCCTGTCGGCGGCTTCTAAAGCTTGGGCAACCATGATACCGATAGCGATAACGGTTACGTCTTTTCCATCCCTGAGTTCCGTGGCTTTACCTAATTGAAAACGGTAATCGTCCGGGAAAATGACCGGCAGCTTCGGCCGGGGTAACCGCATATAGACCGGCCCTTCATAGGCTGCAATAGTCCTTACGGCCTGTGCCGTTTCAATGGCGTCAGCCGGAACGATAACGGTCATGCCGGGCAGAGAACAGGCTAAGGAAAGGTCTTCGATGGCCTGATGAGAAATACCGTCTTCCCCCACCGTTATCCCGCCGTGCGTGGTAACTATCTTGACGTTCAAGCCGGGCTGGGCGACGGACATTCTAATCTGGTCGAAACACCGTCCGGGAGCGAAAACGGCGAAGGTGCTGGCAAAGGGGATTTTACCGGAAGCGGCAAATCCGCAGGCGATGCCGATTAAGTTCTGCTCGGCGATACCTACCTGAAAAAAGCGTTCCGGATAAGCCGCCCCGAAATAGTGGGTCATGGTGGACTTGGACAGGTCGGCATCCAGTACGACGATGTTTTGGTTTTCCTTGCCCAGTTCTACCAGCGTCTTTCCGTATACCTCGCGTGGTGCAATTTCTTTCGGCATCAGGCCAGTTCCTTTAAAGCAATCTTTAGTTCTTCGGGGTTAGGGGCTTTGCCGTGCCAGTCCGGGTTGTTTTCCATAAAACTGACGCCCTTGCCTTTAACCGTGTGGGCGATGATAACCGTCGGTTTGCCTTTTATTTCTTTAGCCCTGGCGAAGGCATCGATGAGTTGAGCGATGTTGTGACCATCGGCTTCGATAACATGCCAGCCGAAAGCCGCCCATTTCTGGCCGAACGGCTCGAGGTTCATAATATCTTTATTCCAGCCTACCAGTTGAATACCGTTATTATCCACAATGGCTGTTAGATTATCTAATTTATAGTTGGCGGCGGCCATCGCCGCTTCCCAGACCTGCCCCTCATCACATTCGCCGTCACCGAGCAGGACATAAACCCGGTGTTTTTCGTTATTCAAACGTGCTGCTAATCCGGCGCCGATGCTGAAAGACAGTCCCTGCCCCAGGGCCCCGGCGGACATTTCGATGCCCGGGGTTAAGCGGCACTCAACATGCCCTTGTAACCGGCTGCCGATTTGCCGGAGAGTCGCCAATTCGGAGACTGAAATATAACCCAGTTCGGCGAGAACGGCATATAAGAGTGGTGCCGCGTGTCCCTTGCTCAGGACAAAACGGTCGCGCTCCGGCCAGTGGCACTGTCCCGGCAAATGCTTCATCGTATGAAAATAAAGGGTGGTGACAATCTCCACGGCGGATAAAGAACCGCCCGGATGTCCGCTGCCGGCCTGAGCAATCATTGTAACGATAGAGCGCCGTAAGCGCTTGGCCATAGCTTCCAATTCCGGTAGCGAAAGCGGCTTATCTGGCGAAAAACAAACCTCGGCATTTTGTGCCGAGGCCGGTTGGTTGTTTTCTGACATTGCCATAATCGAAACTAATTATACTATAGAAGCTTATTTTAAGTCTAGAAATTCCAGACGGTTACAATAATTAGTTACACAGCTAAATAAAGAGAACTCAAGATGTAAAAATACTGCTTGAGTGCCTTTTAAAACGGCTGGCATTCACATCATTACAGAGTATGCGGTATTTAACCGATTTCTCTCTCTACCCTGAAGGAAAGCCTAACTTTCGCCCGGTAATTGACAATTTTGCCGTCATCTAATTGAACGTCAAGCTCACTGACTTCGGCGATACGCAGATCGCGGACTGTCTTCGCTGCTGCGGTTACGGCTGCAGCCACTGCTTTCTCCCATGATTCGGTGCTGGTACCCACTAAATCTATAAATTTATAGACACTCGTTGGCATATTCACCCTCCTTACCCAACACTGCTGTCCGCAATGATGATGTTACTATAGCACCACATTGTAAATCGGTCAATACTTAACAAAATTTTCTTTTATTATTCTATGATTTTGTCACCATTTGAGTGTTCTGTGAAAATGTCATCCTATAAATGTGACGTTGAACGATAAAGAACAGAAAAGGCTAGAAGTGTTGTATTTGGCCATCAGTAACAAAATTAGTTGAAAGCAAACTGCGGATATATGGGACTTATCCCTGTGTCATACCAAGCGGTTGGTAGCAGCATATCGAAAGGAGGGTGCCGCCGCCTTAGATAATGGTAACCGTGGCCTATAGGGTAATAGGAATGCCCCGACAGATTTCACCGGAAAGCCCGAGGGCGGCAGCGGAATAGGCCGATTGATGGCTCAATGATAAATCCTATTTATTTACTGATATTTTAGTTATCTTAATAATATTTTTGAGGTGTTGGGGAGTTATTAGCTCTAAATGTCATCTAATATGACTAAAATGAATATTGTTGTTCTATTGACTTTAGTCAACTATATGGTAAACTGAAAAAGGTATAAAAAATAATATTCCCTTTTTAGTTTTTTAATTATCTAATTGTATCGTTTTACGTAAAAAAGTCCAGTCGGACTTAAATACACAAAGGGTGAGAGGAAGGGGAAAAATGGCCGAATTATTGACTGTCGAAGAAGTTGCCCAATATCTTAGAGTCACTACGAAGACTATTTACCGGTTATTGAAAAAGGGGACTATTCCAACCAGCAAAGTGGGACATCTGTGGCGTTTCGATAAGGGAACGATTGATTCGTGGTTGAAAGAAAATGCCACGCCATCAAAGGTTTCCATTCTCGTAATCGACGATGAGGAACCGATTCGTGCGTTATTCGAAGACGTATTAATGAGTCTGGGGCATAAAGTAATGACCGCCGAATCTAGTGCGAGAGGTCTAGCTCTGGTAAAGGCTCATGATTTCGACCTAGTTTTTCTCGACCTTAAAATGCCCGAAATCGACGGTGCAGAACTTTTTGGGCGGATAAAAGCCGTAAAACCGGACCAACTGGTAACTATCATCTCCGCCTACCCCGATAGCGAACTAATGGCACGTGCTATAGAGCAGGGCCCAATCGGCGTGATGAAGAAACCGTTCACGGTGGCCGATATTAAAACTGCCGTAGATACCTTTATGGCGATTTCCAAGACCAAAGAATAGACCATCGAGATACTACACTTAATACGTTCCGATATAAGCCGGTGTTCGTAGATTAAGTGATAAGCGGCTGGGTTTATCCTGCAAAACATTATAAAATTAGGCAGATAAACATAGCTATTATGGTTTCGTAATAAATAAGCTACACTGTGGTTTTTTACGTTTATGCCTATTTCTTTCTGAGAGCCTAAAATATATTCTCATTTTAATTGACTATTTTACCTGGGACGTTATAAGGTGAAATGAAGGGGGTAAATAGTTATGGTAGTTAAGAAAGTAGTTACGGCAAAGAAACCTGCCGCTAAAAAAGCCCCGGTTAAGAAAACTGGCCTTAAGGGTCAGGTTTTAGAATGCTCAGTATGCGGCCTGGTGGTAACGGTAAATAAGCCATGCACCTGCGGTCCGGAATGCGAAATTACCTGCTGCGGCAAACCATTGAAGACCAAGAAGACGGCAGTAAGGGCCAAAACCGCCACTAAGTAATAAACCTGATAAATTATCTTGATACCGTCCAATCTTTCGGGCGAAATCCCGAAAGATTGGATGTGTTTGTTTACAAAAGCTATTGAGGCATATCCGGGTTGTCCGGACCGTGACCGTGGTGAGTTTCGAGAACATGCAGTTTATGTTCTCCGGTGATAACAATTCCGAAGGTCGCCATTAAGTTTTCAGGTGTTAAGACAGTCTCCGGAGAGCCGATGGCAATGACTTTACGGGCTAACAGCATTACCTGATGACATAGAGCGGCTTCTTCCTGGATATCATGGGTGGCTACAATCACCGATGCCCCGCGGCGTAATTCTTCGTTAACGGCGTGCAGGTAAAGTTCCCTACCACCGGCATCCAGGCCAGCCGTAGGCTCGTCCAATATCAGCAAATCAGCCTGATGTGCCAGTACCTGGGCAAGATAAGTACGTTGTTGCTGGCCTCCGGATAACAAGCGGAGGGGAGCATCAACCAAATTTTCGATTCCCATGGTACGCATGGCCGCCAGTACAATCTCATCGTCCCGCCGATTCATTCTTTGCCACAGGCCGAGCAGGGGGAATCTGCCCATACGCACGACATCGACAGCCCGGATAGGCAGGATAAATCCAGAGGAGTGGAACTGGCCAAGGTAAGCAATCCGCGTGTGGTTGTTGCCCGGCGGTTTGCCGAAAATAGAAAGTTCTCCGCCTAAAGAAGGTAACAGACTGACGAGGGTTTTAAGCAGGGTCGATTTGCCGGAGCCGTTGGTACCGATGAGGGCAATAGCTTCTCCTTTAGATAAGGTAAAATTAATATCCGAGACGATAGCTTTACCGGTATAACCGATATTAAGGTGCCGGGCGAGAACGTAAGGGCTATTTGAGCCCTGAGTGGCAGTTCCGGTTTTGTCCGTGACCTTTATTTCTGTTTTCAGATTAGCCATTTATCGTTCCTTCAGGGCGAACAATCTGCCGAGTGCGTAGATTCTGGATGATGAATACAATAAAGAAGATGACGACTGTTACCAGGGTAATAGCAGCGCCGGCTGCCAGATTAAAGTGGTAACTAATCAGCAGCCCGAGGTACATCGAAATAATGCCGAAACCTGTAGCCCATGCCATCATCGTTTCAATCCGCCGGGCGAGTAAAGCTCCGGCACCGGCAGGTGCAATAAGTAAGCCGAAAACGAGTAAGGTACCGACGGTCTGGAAAGAGACGATGACGGTTGCGGCGACCATAAACAGCATTACATTATGGTAAAGACGGGCGGAGAAACCAGCCACTTCAGCCTGTTCGGGGTCAAAGCTCAACAGCATAAACGGCCTGGCACAGATAATAGCTGTAGCGGCGATGATGACAGTGGTTATCAACTGGATGATAATCGACGTGATGCTGATACCTAGAATCTCGCCGAAAAGTATGCGCGTAAGGTCGCCGCTAAAGGAATTCGAGCGCGAGACAATGGCGACGCCGAGGGACAGCATCCCGACGAAAAGTAAAGCGATAGCCGTATCCGAAGACAGGCGGGAACGCCGGGTAATTAATGTAATACCGCCAATCATGAAGGCGGCGCCGATGGCTGCCCCAACGATGCCCGGGAAGCCGACCAGAATCGATACTGCAATGCCCGGCAGGACGCCGTGGGCGAGAGCGTCGCCGATAAAGGCCATCCCGCGCAGGACAACAAACGTGCCGGCGACGGCACAGGCAATCGAGACCAGGACCCCGGCAATTAGAGCCTGAACCATAAAGCCATTACTCGTAAACGGGGTAATAAAAATATCAATCATAATTACAATTCAAAGCTTATAGCTCAAACCTCAAAGCTATTTTAATGCCTCCGCGATGGTCTCAGCGATTCCGGTCAGAAATGTAAAATAAGAACCGTCTTCCGGTAAAACCGGGGCGGCAAGTTCGATAACCTGTACGCCGGTTTCTCTGGCGATAGCTTCTGCGACAGCCGCTGAAGTCCCCAACTCGGTAAAAATAGCTTTAACTCCATTATCCTCGATAGCTTTTTTTAAAGCGGCCATATCGGATGCGGAAACCTCAGCCTGGGAAGACAGACTGGGAATAATAACTCCGGTGAGCGTAAAACCGTAACGCCCGGCAAAGTATCCCATCGATTCATGCCCGGTGACGAGTTTACGGTTGTCCTGAGGTATCACTGCCAGAATATCAGCTACCTGCACATTCAGCTCGTCAAGCCGGTTTGCTAAGGCATTGGCTTCCACCGAGACGTCCAAATCTAAGTTGTATTTTAAGACGGTAACCAGTCCGGCTACAATGCTTTTCATCGCCAGCGGGTCCATCCATAGATGAGGATCCGGAGCACCGATAGTCTGGTCGGGGTCATCGTAGGGAATCCCTTCACCCGGTCCGACATAACGGACGGTAATGTAATCGGAAGCGGTAAATAACTTCACACCGGCAGTTTGGGCCAGTTCTAAAGTTTTTTCCATACCGACTTCCAGACTGAGACCGTTACGGATGACGAGGTCGGCTTTGTTGACAACCTCGATATCTTTCGCAGACGGCTCCCATGCGTGAGGGTCCAGTCCGTTCGGAATCGATACGATGACATTAGCCCGGTCTCCGACGAGGTCTTTAACAACGGAGCCTAAAATTGAATAAGTAACCACTATGGTCGGCTTGTCGCTGTCTGCGACATCCGGCGTGCAGGATAAGAAGGAGCATAAGATTACCGGGACAAGCATAATGAGTAAAAGTTTTTTCAAGAAGATTCCCCTCGCTGGTTTTTAATCAAAGGCCGGCCGGTTTGTTCGCGGCACTTAGGGCATTTACCGAAGAAATTCAGGTGATGCTCATTAATGGTGAAACCGGTTTCCGAGCTAAGACGTTCTTCCAGTTCCCCCAGATTACAGTTCAGGAAATTAACTACCTTACCGCATTCGGAGCAGATAATATGGCCGTGATGTTCGTCCGGACTGGCTACGTAGCTCGGGGGATTGTCACCGGTATGGAGTAAACAGACCAGCCCCATTTCCTCGAGGATGTTTAACGTCCGGTAAACCGTTACCTCACCGATTTCCGGGTCGGTCCGGCGGACTTTTCTATAAATCGCCGCGGGAGTCAGGTGTTCGTTACTGCCGGTGACCACTTTAATAATGGTCAGGCGCTGTGGAGTAACCTTATGGCCAGCCTGATGCAAACGTTCCTTAATTTCGGATAGCGACATTCTAATTGAAACTCTCTTTCAATTAAATATAATAACAAGCCCGAGCGATTGTCAAGAACTGTGTTTTTCTTCAATATCTTCCCTATGAAGGAGGAGATGAACGTACTATTTTTTTCTTTCCCCTTCGGGCAACCCGGACCCACTCGCTTAATGCTCAGGACGATAAACCGTGGTTTATCGTCTCTGACAAAATACCGTTGAGTCGGATGTAAAGGTTATAAAGACGCCAAAGCTGCAAACGTATCAAGCTAGAAAGTATTTTTGACATCGCGGTCATCGATTAGGATAATGTTAAAATATATTCACAATGGAAAGTATTGGGATTGTTTCGATTATTCTGATTGCGCTCGGACTGTCGATGGACTGTTTTGCCGTCGCCCTCGGGGCTGGTTTTACAATGGGTACCGTCAAGAAAAGCCAGGTATTGCGAATAGCCCTGGCTTTCGGTATCTTTCAGGCTCTTATGCCGGTCATCGGGTGGGCACTCGGGCGTACGGTAATAGACTATGTCGCACCGTACGACCACTGGGTAGCCTTCGGCTTGCTGGCAATTATCGGCGGCCACATGATATGGGAGTTCTTCGAGAAGAAAGAACGAACCAGGACAGTCGATGTGACGCGGGGAGTGCGTTTACTGGTTTTATCTGTAGCCACCAGCATCGATGCACTGGCCGTCGGCCTATCCTTCGCCTTTCTACAGGTTAATATCGGTGTCGCGGTTGCGATTATCGGTACAGTAGCCTTCATCGTAACTGCGGTCGGTGTAATTGTCGGGCGGAAAATCGGGCAATTAATTGGCCGCTGGGCTGAATTAGCGGGCGGGTTGATATTAATCGGTATCGGTTTGCGGATTCTGCTCACTCATTTGTTATGAGGTCGGAATCGGATACATCCACCAGTTCGTAAACGGTGAAAGTAACAGGAAAACCGCCAGAGTTAACACAATAAACGCGATTACAATTCCCAGGGAAGTCCCCCTTTTTATTTTACCCGTACCGTACTGCCATGTTTCCACCAGCTTATTGAAGGCTAATCCCAGTCCGATACAGATAGCCCCGACACTGGGGTAGAAGTAATAGACGAAACTGACGCGGTCGGTCAGTAGGCTCAACGGAATCCAGAGGATATAAGTCCCGAAAAACCATAAAAGGGCGAACCGGGAAGCCTCATTGCCTTTACACGAGCGGTAAATCATATAGATTATAGCCGGGATAATAAACCACCAGAGCGTGAGGCTAATTGTACCTACATAATGCGGCACGTAGGCAAAAGGCAAATAATCTACGTTCAAAATCCACTCCCAGGGGCGGCTCATGTTGGGGTGAGTAGCGGTTTCAAAGGTCAGCGAACTCATACCGCTTAGCATAGAGCTGATACGGGTGACGGGATTGGTAAAATGACCGGCGGTAAAGTATTCCAGACCGGAGAGAAGTGCCAAGAAGGAAATCGCTGCTAAAAATAGCAGGCCGAGAAATTTCCAATCGCCGTCCCGGCGGAAAAACATCCAGTGTAACAGTATCGCCGGCAGGATAAGGACACCGGTTATTTTGACCAGTGCCGTGAGGCCGATAAGGACTCCGGCTAGTAGATAGTTATGGCGCAAATACAGCCAGAAGGCGGCCATCATCAGGGGCAGCATAAAAACGTCCAGCATGGCCACCTGAGACTGCACAAAGGTCAGGTTTTCAAAGGCCAAAAAGATAGTTGCCAGGTAGGCCGCCCACATACCCATATTCAGGCGGCGGCAGGTAAGATAGAAGAAAACGATACCGGCGACACCCATCAGTATAGGGAAGAAACGCCAGCCGAGAGGGTTATCGCCGAATATTTTCATACCGGCGAGGATTAATACTTTGCCGAGAGGCGGATGTTCGCCTCGCAGGTCGCCCTCGCCATTCAGAATCGAACGGGCATTCTCTACATAATGTTTTTCATCGAAAATAGTCTGGTCGGGGGATAAAAAACCGTAAGGCCCGCCGACTTCCCCGAAAAGGTAAAAGGGATGATATTGCTGATAGACTAGGCTGAAGTGCATGACCAGTAACAGGGCGACCAGAATACTTAATAGGAGATATTCCCAGTGCAGGACGCGTTTGAGAAGATTGGGCTTGTCCGGCGGTACGGTCACAAACTCCCGGGTCAGATTAGCAGAGAATGGCTCTGGGGTTTGGTATGCTCCGGTCACTTCCATGTCCATATCGAATTAGCAAAATAGTTCCAGATAGTGGCGATGATTATACCGATAGCCTGTGCAACAATATCATTTATTCCGATAACGTGGTGGAATAGCCATAGTGAACCCAGTTGAATGCCGACGCCAATAAGGCTGATGGAGTTAAATTTTAGCAAGCGTTTGAGGAAATTAGTTGCTCCGCTTACTCTTTTATCTGGGAAGGTAAAGAAATCATTGAGCACAAAATTACTAATAATTGAAAGCTCTATGGCGATAGCGGATGCAATTAAGTCTAGGTATCCTTCACCCAGTCCGGCGAATCTGGTCAGCAGCCAATAAATCCCCAGATTGACGATAACTCCGCTCAAGCCAACCCCAACGAATTTAAGGAAACGCCACTGTTCGCCTTTACGCTTCATCAGGCTCCAGATATGTTTTAAATACTCGATTTGCTGGCGGAAATTTAATTTACTGGTACCCTTTGTCCGCAGGGCAAAG
>JAFGLR010000001.1 GCA_016927955.1 Dehalococcoidales bacterium | reverse complement strand
GGCAAAACTCATCATCATAGTAGAAAGGAGGTTTTTCCTTCTGACCATACCGCCATAGAATAAGGCGAGGGCAGGGGTCATAAGCATAACCAGCGCTGCAGAAATCAATATCCAGGCAGTATCGGCAGCATTAACTGTATTCATAAAAAAACCTCCTAGAGCATATTAATACCAATATTGTACCCGTTATTTATTTCAGGCCTGTTACACGTATATTAAAATCTTGTTAAATGTTATCGTTAAGAACAGTTAACCATTATACTTAATACTCATTAAGCCAGCTTTTATGATATTATTTAATCAGCACCTGCCCGATTCGGGAGAACTATGAAGTCATACCGCATATTGGTGTTAGCCAGAGAGAGTGAAGCCATACGGAAGCTGACAAATACGCTTGTCCGTAAAGGTTATTTGAGTTATATTGTCTCCGATGAAGAACACCTGTCTGAAAATGAGCCCATCGATTTATTACTTATTGAAGTGGAATACGAAACTGTCGACTTGGACATGATAAAGCGAATCAAGCAAGACCGGGAAATCAAGACACTTATACTTGCAAGTAAGAATGTGCTCCAAGACCTGGATTCTGATTCTGATATCGACGATTTTATTGTGAAACCTTATGACCTCAGTGAGCTTTTAGTACGGGTCAACCGGCTTCTAAGGAAAAATAAACCTAAAGAAAGACCGGAGGATTATCTTAAAGCCGGTGATATTGTGATAGACTTACCGAGGTGTGAAGTCTCAGTAGCCGGCAGAGTAGTTGACCTTACCTTCACGGAATACGAACTTCTAAAGCTGTTGATAAGTGAGAAAGGGCACGTTTTGACCCGAGAGGTATTACTCAATAAGATATGGGGTTACGATTACTTCGGGGGAGACCGTACCGTTGACGTTCACATTACCAGATTACGCAGCAAGATTGAAGACCCGACGCATAATTTTATCGAAACGGTAAGGAATATAGGGTACCGGATTAAAGCTGACGATAGATAGTTGCAGTGGCTATTCCATTTTGTAACCGGTGTCACATGTTAAGGGACGGCTACCTGTACATTGTAGAATCCGAACTTCTAATCGCTAACCTTTTATCATTACCAATACCATCTTAAATTTTTCGGCCGCTCTCAGTGCATGCGGCCGGTTAGCAGGCATTATTATTGCTTCACCACTACTAAGGTTTGTACTCTGTCCGTCGATAGTAATTATCGCTTTACCGTCAATAATGTGTACTAGAGCATCGAAAGGTGCCTTATGCTCGCTTAACCCCTGTCCCCGGTCAAAAGCGAAAATGGTTACCGTCCCGGTATCACGTTGAATTATTGTCCGGCTTACTACTGAGCCGCTCTGGTAGTCAACCAGAGCGGCTATTTCGACAGCTTCCCCGAGCAGACTGATATCGGTTTTCTTCTCGTTTTCCATAAATATCGCTCTTCTTCAATAGCTATTTCTTCAGTGCTGCCTTCATATCAGCTTCCGGTGTTGATACCGGCTTGATATTGAATTTTTCCACCAGGACTTTCAATACATTCGGTGAGATAAATGCCGGCAGAGTTGGCCCTAAATATATATTCCTTATCCCAAGTGAAAGCAGGGTTAACAAGATACAAACTGCTTTCTGTTCATACCAGGAAAGTACCAGTGTTAACGGCAATTCATTGACCCCGCATTCAAAGACACCGGCAAGGGCAACGGCAACTTGTATCGCCGAGTAAGCATCGTTACACTGCCCCATATCTAAAAGCCGGGGCAGTCCGCCGATTTGGCCGATATTCAGGTCATTGAAACGATATTTTCCACAGGCTAGTGTCAGTATCAGAGTATCAGGCGGCGTTTGTTTGACAAAATCGGTATAATAGCTGCGGCCCGGTTTTGCTCCGTCACAACCACCTACGAGGAAAATGTGTTTTATGGCCCCGGACTTCACGGCAGATATTACTTTATCGGCTACACCCATCACAGTATTTCGAGCAAAACCGGTTGTGACTTCAGTGCCGCCGTTAACGCCGGTGAATTGTTTATCTTCGGACCAACCACCCAGCTCGAGTGCTTTCTTGATTAACGGAGAAAAGTCCTTCCTCCCGTTTTTCTCCGGGATATGTTTTACTCCCGGGTAACCAACGACTGAAGTTGTAAAGATGTTATTGATATAAGAATCCCTCGGCATCATAATACAATTAGTGGTGAACAGAACCGGTGCCGGGAGATTACTGAATTCCTTCTGCTGGTTTTGCCAGGCTGTTCCATAATTTCCCTTGAGATGAGAATATTTTTTCAACTCCGGGTATGCATGAGCCGGTAGCATTTCACCATGGGTATAGATATTGATCCCCTTACCTTTCGTTTGTTCAAGCAGTTGTTTCAAATCTAATAAATCGTGTCCGGTAACGACGATAAAAGGTCCTTTCGCCACTTTTAAGCTGACCGTGGTCGGTACCGGGTGGCCGAAAGTAGAGGTATTAGCTTCATCCAATAGTGCCATACATTTCAAATTAACCTGACCGAATTCCATAATCAGCGATACCCATTCTTCAACGCCATGTTCCTCTCCGACAGCCTTTAAGCCCTTGTAGAACCAGTTAGAGACCTCCTGATTATCCTTCCCGAGTACGCGGGCATGCCAGGCATAAGCAGCCATACCTTTGAGACCAAAAATCAGTATCGAACGCAAAGAAACAATATCAGTATCGCCGTGAAATAGCTTAACAGGATCAAAGTCTTCAGCACCACCAAGCTTTTGTTTCTCTTTCTCAACCTGCTCTCTGAATTCGTCGATACGGACCGGGTCAAAATCTACATTTGTCAGGGTGGCAAATAGAGACTGCATTACTATTTCATCCGTCTTTTTCCCTGGCGATTTTCCTCCTGCAGCTCGGGCAAGACCAATTAGGGCAGATACAAGTTGATCGTGTTTATGAGCTACTTCCGGTTTCTTACTGCATACCCCAACTTTGGTACATCCCGTTCCGCCAGCGGTTTGTTCGCATTGGAAACAGAACATTTCGGCCATATTAATTTCCTCCAGACTTTTTTTGTGGCATTTAACTTGCGCTACCACATATATAATAATACAATATTTATAAATAAACGGTAACATATGTTACCAATTAGAAGGTCGTTATGTATCGTGATTGGATCGAAATCTTAAATTCATGTATTTTGTTTGGAGGAATAGGAAACGAATCCCTAGGTGTCATGCTTGATTGCCTGAAACCGAGAATAAATAAAATTAAACAGCAGGAAATTATTGCAGCCTACGGGCAACCGTTCCAGGGTATTGGGATCATTGCCAGCGGTAAGGTGGCTCTAACTAAAGAGACTTATTCGGGTAATCGTATTATGATTGGCATTCTAGATGCCGGAGATATCTTCGGGGAAATAGTAGCTTTTTCGGATAGTAAGGTCTGGCCGATGACGGTGATAGCTCAGGAGGATGGTATTTTACTTTTTCTGCCGCCTGAGAAAATAACGGGTACTTGCTCCAATATTTGTGCCTCGCATAGTGCTCTGATTATGAACATGCTTAAAATATTATCTAATAGGGCTTCAATGTTGGATAAAAAAATCGAGCATATATCCGCGAAAAATATCCGGGGTAAAATAAGCAGCTATTTGTTAGATATATCCCAAAACCAAAATAGTAATACAATCACTATACCGATGAAAAGGCATGAGATGGCCGATTACCTTAACATTCCACGGCCATCATTATCTAGAGAAATGGGTTTAATGCGCGATCAGGGTGTCATTGAGTTCGAAGGTTCGTTTATTAACATCAAAGATATCTCTGTATTAGAGAAATCGATCCGGTAGACTTTGTGAAAATACGTCGGAATTAATAAAACCAGACAAGCTAGTACTGTTTTAGAACTGCGAATTAAAATGACACAGAAATAGCCCAAAATGTATACAACCTGTAAAACTATTGTTGCTGCACGACAGACAGTACTTTTAATCTACTTTTTAGCTTGGCTTTTAAAATACAATATTAGAGCCCCAAATATGCTTTCTTAACGTATTCACTGTTCAGTAATTCGTTGCACCGACCTTCGAGACAAACACGACCGTTCTCAATTACAAAAGCCCGATCCGCTATCTCCAAAGTATGCCGGACGTTTTGTTCCACTAGTAATATCGTTATACCCCGTTCGCGAAGAGACTCTATTACATGAAACACTTCAGTGACAAATTTAGGCGAAAGTCCGTAAGACGGTTCATCAAACAAACATAATAACGGTTTTGACATCAAGCCGCGGCCGACAGCCAGCATTTGTTTTTCGCCGCCGCTTAAGGTACGGGCCAGTTGTCCCTGCCGGTCTTTTAATACCGGGAAAATATCATAAATATGGGCTAAAGTTTCCTTTCTTTCTTTCCAGACCCGTGAAATATACGCCCCCATCTCGAGGTTTTCCTGCACCGACATATCAGGAAATAGCCGCCCGCCCTCAGGTATATGAGATATACCTAATTCAACGATTGAATGTGGGGCTATTCCATCTATCCTTTTCCCCATGAACTCCACTTCACCGGAAGCCGGCCGCATTATTCCCGTGATTGTTTTCAATAGAGTGGATTTACCGGAGCCATTGGAACCGATAATAGCAAATATTTCACCTTTTTCTACTGTAAAAGATACATCCCACAATGCCTGTATCCCGCTATAGAAGGCATTAACATTATTAACCTTAAGGATAGTCTTACTCTCCAAGGTACACCTCGATAACGGTACTATTAGATGCAATTTCCTGTGGGGTCCCTTCGGCTAGTTTTTCGCCGTGATGCAGGACAACAATCCTGTCGCAGATATTCATTATAGCTTTCATTACGTGTTCAATCATCAGAACCGTAACACCGCTGTCCCGGATTCTTTTAATTAAATCCATCGCCTGGGAAACCTCGGTAGGATTCAATCCGGCCATCACTTCATCGAGCATCAGTAATTCCGGCCTGGTGGCTAACGCTCGAGCTACCTCAAGACGTTTTTTATTTACCATCGTTAAGTCATTAGCTATTGCACCGGACATTTCAGAGAGTCCGACGATTCCTATGCAATCCGCAGTTATCCTCTCTGCTTCAGCAGTTGATAAGCCGGGTTTTCTACCGAATAATGCCCCCAACATTACGTTAGTTGTCACCGTCATATCAATAAATACTTTGGCCGATTGAAACGTTCTGGCTATACCCATCTTATTAATCTGGAAAGGCTTTAAACCGCTTATCGTTTTACCCTTGAAGATTATAGTGCCTGACTTGCGGGGAATAGCCCCCGATATCAGGTTAAAAAGAGTGGTTTTACCTGCTCCGTTCGGTCCGATGAGACCAACTATCTCTCCCTGTCCGACTTTTAAATCGACGTTAGATACCGCTGCCAGACCGCCGAAGTTTTTACTCACCTTATTGCATTCGAGGATTGTCATCATCCCCTGACTACCTTCCTTCTCCGCCGCCGGATGGAAACGATTAGTCCGATTACTCCCTTCGGCATAAATATTATCGCTATAACCATCACTAAACCGAATACAAGCATGTAATAATAAGGGAATTTGGTAAGTAACGTTTCTTCAAGGTAAGCGAAAATGACCGCTCCTATAACAGGCCCGTAAAGATTCCCTGCTCCGCCGAAGAGGGCCATTAAGACCGGGAAAAACGAATAGTTAGTATTGAAGGCGATATACGGGTCGATATAACTAATTCTCGTGGCCATAATTGCACCGGCGGCTCCCATAAAAAAAGCACTACCGGAAAAGGCGAATATTTTTAACAGGGTTACGTTAATTCCCGTATGTGCTGTGGCTTCCTCATCAAGACCGATACCCTGGAGAGCTAGCCCGTATTTAGAACGCTTTATTAAATAAGCGGTTATCATCAACAAAACGAGAATCCCGAGGATATAATAAAAGATAGTAGTATTATCGACCAGAACGACCATTCTACCGCGTACGTGGTTAATATTGATTTCCCACCATAAGACGAAAGTCTGCATTAATGCCAGCAGACCGAAGGTGAAGATAGTGAAATAGATACCTCTCAGTCGTAAGGTAATCGCGCCGGTTATTGCGGCTAGACATGAGCTCAGCAACCCACCTATTAAAATAACTAGGGGTAACGGTAATGTTCTTCCGAGTATTGCGGTAGCATATACACCTACACCGAAGAAAGCTGCTGTAGCAAGAGAAATATAACCGGTGGAACCGGAAAAAATCGCCCAGCTGACGGATAGTACAACAAACATAAGAATGATGGCGAACAGTACTACCGGATAACCAGGAGCATATAATGGCAATAAGGCCAGTATCACGACGGCTAGAAACAATACCACCGCCGGGAAGTACCATTTATTATAGTTCGATAATATTCTCATATTTATTTACCAAAAATACCCTTCGGTCTGACAATTAAGAGAACCATAAATATCAGGTAGTAAGATACCAGGGCCAGGCCCGGCTCGAAAAAAGTCACGATGCTGCCGACAATACCCAGGATGAAACCTCCGATGAAACTACCCGGGATACTGCCCAGACCACCCAGAGCAACTACAATAATGGCAATAAACGTATACTGGGCGCCGATGGTCGGGTGTATTGCCGGTAAATAGATACTAATCAATAATCCGGCGATACCCGCCATTAAAGCACCTAGGCCAAAGCACAGAGCCAGAACCGTGTTGATATTTACTCCCATCAGCCCGGCAACATCAGGGTCCTGGGACGCTGCCCGTATAGCTTTACCAATTCTGGTACGGGCCAGGAATAGATAGAAAAACACGCCCACAGCAACGGCAACGCCGAGGGCGACCAAACGGTTGGCCGCAAATTGAGCTCCGAATATACTTATCCCCTTAGTTAAAAACGAGTAACCGCGCATTTGGCTGGTCCAGATTATCAAAGCGATATTTTGGATGATAAACATCAATCCAAAGGTAGCCAGCAAAGAATTACCCTCAAAAGCTGCAGCGGATACGGACTTTTTCTTGAGGTAACGGAACAGAGTCAGGTGTAATAAATAACCGATAGCAAATATTATCGGTCCTGAGATGACTACTGAAAGCAATGGATTGATGTGCAGAACGGTATATAATGTATAAGTGGTTAACGCACCTATCATAATGAATTCGCCATGGGAAATGTTAAATACCCTGGCAACGCCGTATTGTAGACTCATACCCATGGCAATCAGGGCATAAATACCACCATTGATTAAACCCGTAATGAATACGTCCAAAAATTGCGTCATGTTCTATTCCCCGGGTTTTTATTTCAAAAAGATACTTATAGCTGCAGGCTGTCCGGTAAGTACAATACGCTTACTTGAGACAGCCTGCGTATTAATAACTTTCAGGATTGTCCTTTATTTATTCAGTTGGCCATGGTGGTTTCGGATACACCAGGTCAGCGGTGGTCTGGTTACCACCGACTATCTCAATAACACCGTTTTGCCACTGGCCGATTTCACCGGGATGAGATTCCTTAGCCATTAGACCGTTCTCATACCATGTATCTCCTAATACAGTTTGGAAGTGAGAGGTCGCCATTATTTCCCTTATGACCGACTGGTCTAGAGTTCCGGCTTCCTCAACCGCCTGCTGGAAGAATTCGAGACCGGCCCAGTAGAAGCAATGGCCCCACCAGTCCTGAATAGCTTCAGGCTTACCGGAGTAGAGTTTATCAGCTAATGCTGCCTGGGCGGCAGAGATATTAGGATTCCAGGCGGCAAAGCATCCTACACCTTCAACCAACGGACCGAAGGCATCGTGATAGAAACCAAAGTTGGCACCCGGACCGGTCATAAAGAATTTAGGATTGAAGTTCTGGGCATACATTTCGCCGGTAACCGGCAGGTTCTGGTCGGGATACCCGAAACATAAGAAGGCATCAGGGTTAGCGGCTTTGGCTTCCTTTATGACCAGAGAGAAATCAGTCATCTCCGGCGGCAGGCTCTTCGTCCCGATAATTTCAATACCTTTCTTGGGTAATTCAATACCTGCTACACCGGAGTATTCGATGCCATGTAGGTCGGCAATGTAAACGATATAGGCAGTCTTACAGCCTTTGGCAGCTAGAATATCAGCCAGTACAGGTAGCTGGTACCAATCCGAAAAACTCAGGTTAACGAACACATAAGGCAAGCTGGGCAGGACATCTTTCATCTGGGTCGCCCCGCCTTCCATCGTAGTGAGGATATAACCATATTTATTGGCTATAGGCGCCGCAGCAAAAATCATTGCTGTACCGCCGGGCGGGAAGACGAAATCTACTTTATCTTCAACGATAAGCTTTTCCATCAACTGAGCTGCGGTACTCACGTCACTCTTATCGTCATAGATTAACATCTCTACCGGCAATCTCTTACCGCCGATGTTAAGCCCTCCGGCTCCGTTAACATCTGCAAGCCAGGCATCTAAGACCGGCTGAAAAGCAGAAGACCGGATTTGGGCTAAAACCCCGGTAAGTTCGGAAGGCATACCAATAACGATTTTATCTTTTTCTACGGTACTTGACTTACAACTAGTGGAAACAAGCGACGCCAACAGGATGGTAACCAGGAGCAGACTTATGGAAAGAACCAGCCATTTTTTCTTCATATCAGGCCCTCCTCTTTATTTGTTCTCACTCCACTGATTTTTCACTAACGTTACTAAATCCCTTTATCTTATAGGCGGCAGGTGTTTCAGAAAGCCCGCTATTTAATAAACCATCACCGTTGAGGAGAAGATTACTATCTTTTAAAGAAGAACCAGATAAACAAGGTTGTGTCACTTACCATCTACACAACCCTCCGGCTTAACTCCAACCATAAATACTAAATTAAAGTATTTGAATTGTCAATATGTATGTATAATAATTTTTACCATTTTCTGAATATATTTTTTTCTGCCGAACTTAATATAACAACTGTAAGGTCGAGGGAAGTTTATTAAAGAGATTAAAATAACCGGGAACGAGCGGCTGATAGAGTGACAAACATTTGTGAGCGAGTAGCATTTATGGTCACCGGTAAAATGGAAGAATTAGGCGGGGTAAAATACTGATTTCATCTGTGTGTATCACAGAGATCGTTTCAATTTTAACAACCTTCTATCCATTGAATAATGTTGTACCCAAAGATATTCTGTGGAGGCATCGTAGTTACTTTCCACACGATATTTTGGTTACACAGTCTCGGGTATTCAAGGGGATTTCTTGGCGGCCATACGGAGCTTTGATTCTTCCTCCATTGTCATATATTTAGTCCAAGTACCATCGTCTTCTCTGAGTTTTCTCCCATATACCTTAGTCAATGCGATATTCTGGTATAGAATCGGCTTATCTATCCTCTTGAAATTTAAAGGAGCATGTACCATTCCTCTAGGTATATATACTATTGATGTCTGTGTAATAATATGTTTCTCTAATTCTTCGCCCAGGCAAAACTCTATTTCCGCCCCAAGATCCAGTGGATCATCGATGTTCCCACCCATGAAAGCTATGATTTGATCAAAATCATGTACCATAGGTTTGGGATCCATTAACCAAGGGGTCCGGATACATTCCCATGCGATGAGGATGGCTAATTCTTTCCATAAATTTTTACCGGGGCTAGGATACGCTACGAACGGCTTAGGCTGGTGTACAGGGTCAAATCCCTTCATCAGAGGCTCTGTTGTGATGTATTTGTCATACTTATGTGTTGTCACTTATTCTCCTTCTCAGGTATATTTTGATAAATATTTTAGCTATTCCAATTTATAATTTACCCTTTGGCTCTACTCTCGTATCAACTACTCTTTTCCACCCGATAGCCTACCTTCTTTATGGAGTAATTTTAGTTGCGTTAATATTTAAAGCCGGCTATACACCGAAGGATGTGGTATAAGGCCTAATCTCGAATGGAGAAACATAGATAGCATGCCTGGGGCAGTCCGTTTCACACATCATGCACATCATGCAATCTTTAGGATAGGCAATCTTAGCCTTCTTCGTCTTTTCATCGATTACAAGTACATCTACTGCACAACTATTGATGCATATCCCACAGCCATTACACAGAGTCTCATCTATCTTTTCAATTGCCATTCATTTCACCTCCCGGATTCATTTATTAGTTTTTACTTCTTTAATTCGGCAAACCGGTTATACCTTTTCTTTCATATACCGGTTTGGGTACCTCTCCTCATAAGGTATAGCCAATAACTTCTCGGCCCATATTTTCCTGGGAAGAGTGTTTTTCGATAACTTCATCTCGCCATGGTCGTTCTTTATCTTTACCCAGGCTAACCAGTTTGGGTCATCCCGGTATGGATAATCTTCCCGGTATTGTTTACCACGGCTTTCTTTCCTGAAGAGGGCGCTACGTAATATCATCTCCGAACCAAGGATGCGGTTCTTGGCCTCGTGAGCTGACCGTAGCCCGTGAATGTCACTGGCATATATTAAGGGTGAAATATGGTTTCGCAGAAACTCCATATTCGTTACGGCTGCTTTTAGACGGTCTCCGTAACGGACATATAGGATATAATAAGGGAGAGTATTATTCTGAATCTGCATGGTTACCCATTCAGTATCGAAGCCGCCTTTACGCTCAAGTGGAGCATAGGCATAGTTTTTCAGTCGGGTTATCTCCTGTTTATCTGCTTTTACAGTCTTCGTATGTTTGGCATACTCTGCTGCACTTCGTCCGGCAATGGCACCGGTAACCGCTGCACTACGCGTTCCGGTTCCCCCACTGGGGTACGCAGCCCCAACGGCTGCATTATGGTAAGCATCACCGGCCGCAAATAGGCCCGGCAGACTGGTGGAGCCGTGAGTGTCTGTAGATGATATCCCCGCTGCACCACCCCAGGAATGACCCATCTCGAATTCATGTCTGGTCATGCCGCTCCACAATCCGGTCATATGTCTCGGGTCCAGTCCTACCTTCTTGAAACGCTCGACATTTTTGTTTAATTCAGATATACCATAACTAGTATCATTGTTTAACATTTCCCAGACTTCTGGTGGTGTTCTATCGTAATCGAGCAATATCGGGCCTCGGCCTTCATGTATTGCCACCATTTCATCTTGTCTAAACTGAGTCCTTCCGTTGCCTTCAGCGTCGATAAAGTCTCCGGCTAATACCATGGGAGAAAAAAAGAAAGCGGTTTTAGGATAATCGGAGACAAGGGTATTAACCTTTCTGCTCTCAAGAGATACTCTTTCTGATTTCTTCCACTTTCTAATATAAACCCCCCAGCGTGCCTGGTTCGTAAAATCTTTACCGCTGATTTCAGCCCCAGCCCGGAAAGCCATCGAGTCTCCATCATAGGAGAGATGGTCGGAAACTGGTGCGGCCTGATTCGGTTTAAAATTACCGCCTCCGGCACTCATTACAGTCGCCTTAGCTTTAAAGACGTAGAATTCGCCGGTACGGGTACTGAAGCCAACCGCACCGACGATTTTCTCGTCTTGCTTAAGAAGATCGGTAACCATGATTTTATCCATAATGGTAACACCTACTTTTACGGCCTGTCGCCTTATCAACGGCATGTAAGTCCAGCCATGTGGTAGGTTAATCGGGGCAATCTGATTGCCTGAAAAACTTAGTTTTTTTATCTCACCGTTCTTATCTCTGGCAGGGTCCACACCCCAGGACATCATATCTTTCAGAATCCTATAGGATTCTTTTAAAACAATTTCCGTCCATTCCGGGTTATTCACGTACTCACCGATTTCGGCGATACGGTTTTTCCAAAACTCAAGGTCATGGCCCCATTCAGGATTAAAGACTAAAAAATGACCATCACAAAAACTGGACGAGCCAGAACGGCTGACATAATTTTTATCGACGAGTGTTACTTTAACGCCTTCGCCTCTGGCCTTGATAGAGGCAAAAAGCCCTGCCAATCCCCCACCGATAACCAAAACATCAGTCTCAATTATGTTCTCTCTGGACATTATAGACTCCTTATATTATTAATCGTATGCGATAATAGATAGATTAAAACATTAAAGCTGTTGTTTGTCAAACAAGTGTTACTGTTCTATTTTCGCAACCTATTATTACAGCCTAATATGGTACACTACCCTTTAAAAGCAGTGACGGGTAGTATTGCACTCCATTAAGCCAAATCTTCAAATTACCTTACTTAAAACTTTGACCGTGAGAGCATGTCTCAAAAACCGAAATAACCGAATACGTGCGGTGGCAGGGACAACAGGATTCAGGTCAAGCGAAGCTAGAAAAGTAAAGTGCCACGGGCTCTGCCCGTGGCACTTTACTTTCATATTTAACTAATTTTGAGACCGACTCGTAAGGTCATGGAAAATTTATTATTTCACGTTTCGTTAGTCAGTTCTTCAAATCGGGAAAACATGCGGGTGGGTTATCTCATATCCACCTTGAATAGTGAGCATATCGACGGGGCCGTCGGCAATCGAGAGAGTCCGGGCGTCCCGGTATAACTTTTCC
>JAFGLR010000078.1 GCA_016927955.1 Dehalococcoidales bacterium | reverse complement strand
TTTCCTAAACCGCGTGTCGGGCGTTCGAGTCGCCCCTGGGGTACCACTTTTTGAGGCTAATTCCGTAAATCAAGCGGTTTGTAATCAAGCAAAATTTGTCTCTCATATTGATTTGACACTCATACCCGATAGGTATAAGCTCTAGGGCGAAACAAATTATTAAACTGAGAAGAGGGATTACAATGGACACACAGGCAGCAACTATGGAAGCTAGATTATTCCCGGTAGTAGAAACTAAGTACGGTAAAGTTCGGGGTATCAATCACCAGGGCGTGAAAACATTCAAAGGCATCCACTACGGCGCTTCGACGGAGGGCAAAAACCGCTTTATGCCTCCGCAGCCTGTAAAACCGTGGACCGGTATCCTTGATACCTTCGACCATGCCCAGATCAGTCCCCAGATGCCGGCTGACCGGCGCGGCGATTACACCAACCTCATCCTGTGGGACCTTCAGCCCGGTGGCATTGGCGAAGACTGTCTGGCTCTCAATGTCTGGAGTCGGTCTGTTAACGATAATGCTAAACGGGCGGTGTTGGTCGTGTTTCACGGCGGTGGTTTTGCCACGGGTTCCGGTAATCATTTCGGTTTTGAAGGTAGCGAGGTGGCGCGTTACGACGATTGTGTCGTGGTCGCCGTTACCCATCGACTGGCGGCTTTCGGTTTTTTGAATCTCGCCGGGCTCGGGGCGCCGGAAGAATTCAAGTATGCCGGTGTCGCCGGTGCCATGGATATGGTCGCCGCTCTGCAATGGGTGCACGATAATATCGATCGGTTTGGCGGTGATCCCAACCGCGTTATGATTTTCGGTCAGTCGGGGGGTGGTGCCAAGACCAGTACGCTGTTAGCCATGCCGTCCGCCAAAGGACTTTTCCAGCGTGCCGGTGTGCAGAGCGGTTCGGCGTTGCGCCTGGCGGAATCGGAACCCACCGCTAAAGCTGCCGGTGCCCTGCTCGAAGCCCTCGGTATGGACAAGAGTAAAATTCCCGATTTGCAGAAACTCCCGTTTACACAGATACTGGCGGCTCAGGCAAGCCTGGGCGCCATGAACGCCCGGTTTTCACCGGTTGTCGGTAGCGACGTATTACCCCACCACCCCTTTGACCCGGTTGCGCCGCCGGAATCCGCCGATGTTCCTATCATCGTCGGCACGACTCTGGACGATGCCGCCATTGGTCTCACCAACTTCGAAATGACCGAAGACGAGTTGAAACAGTATTGCGACGAACAGTTCGCCGGCAATTCCGCTCGCGTATATAAGCTCTATCGCGATGCCTATCCGAAAGTAACGCCGTATTTAGTCCAGGCACGTATTGCCACCGACCGCCGCGGTCGTATCGGCGCTATGAAACAGGCGGAACTGAAAAACGCGCAGGGTGTCGCGCCTGCTTATTACTATATCTGGGAGTGGCCCGTGAAGGCATTCGACGGCAAGTTCGGTGCCGTTCATGGTGTGGATGTCGGTGCCGCTGTCCACGACTTCCGGGGTCCGGCGACCGATATCGGTAACAGCGAGGGCAGGCTCATGGTCGACCGCTTCGCGGCTGCCTGGACCGGTTTCGCTAAGACCGGTGTCCCCAATTCCGATATGACGCCAGCCTGGGCTCCCTACGACCCGGAAAAACGGGCTACCATGATCTTCGATGTCAATACACGCGTTGAAAACGACTACCGCCGGGAGTTTCGCCTGTTATGGGAGGAGCTTGGCGGATTGTCCATGGAACGGTAATAGAAAAAACGGCACCGGGGAATTGTGACATGTATCCATCTGAAATCCGGTTCCTCGGTGCCGGTTGCCTTTTTCGACTGACTGTTCATTTCAATATGGTGTTTAGCAAATTAACAAATTACTGAACTGCACATCTTGTATTTGCCTCACAATTATTTAACCACACGAAGCGCAATAGCTCATCGAGATGATTAGGTATATCAATAAGTGTGAGAGAAGAATTTAATAAATATAATAAAGGGGTGGGAAATTCCACCCCTTTATCTGTTTTATTGTAGCTATAAGGAGTATTTCGAAAGATAATGAAGTGCAACGGTTTTATACATGTTATCCCAATGGTTGTCGTCTTTGCCAATGGGATTTGGTTTCCTCCCATAGATGAGACTGGTTTTGTATGTAGTTGAAATAAGGTCGGCAGCTATTTCGTCATAAAACGCCTTCACCTCATCTATCGAATTTAACTTCCATGAGTATACGTTATCTCCAGGTTTCTGTTGTACCAAGAATCTGAGTGCACCAAGCATGGGATAAAGAGCACCATCGTAAATTTTATGGGGTGATTGAGATCCCGTGAATATATAGGAATATGTACCTTTTTTCTTTGTAGCAAAGACTCCGATCATGGACGCTGCTCGCCCTCCAGTATCCTCGTTATACCTTATTCTACCTTGTATTTGCACATAGTCGTGTAACTGAAGAATATCCAGCAATAATGGATTTAACATTTTGTAAGAGTCTCGATTTGCTATATAAAGGTCAAGGCAAGCTGCTTTCGAGACATATGCGACTTTTGGGTGTTGTGGATAGGGAAAAAGATTTATATTAAATAGTGTCATTAAACCTAGTATTTCCCTGATATCATACTCACCCTCAGCATTTTGCTTGTATGCTATTAGGTCGCCGAAACTCGTATTCGATAGTATTTCTTTAATCCACTCGAATTCACCTGCCAGATTAAGTAAACTTGCTTCTTCTACCTGAATAGCTGTGTTCAATCCACCTGTGATATCGACACCCATTTCTTGCGGAACTCCGGTTAGTATCTCAAGTTTTACGAATTGATCTTCCGGACATGTTCCTGCTGTCCTAGCTTCTCTGATTATCTCATAGGTGTGCGCACCATCAGCGATACCATCATTTTCTCCAAGAGAAACAACAATAGTCCTTTTATCATGGCTATAGTCTACACGACGTGCAATGATAGTGATTCCTTTGTTTTTAAGATGAAATGAAAGATCAGAAGCATCATCAAGGCTAGCTCTTATTTGTTTGTAGATTGCCCGATCTGTGTTTTGTTCACGTGGATTTGGTGATTTAGAGATACCATCCGGTATATTTATTGCACGACTGATAAGAATGTGGTGTTCAATATTAAGTGGGTCACCTTCAGAAGTCTGATTTAGTGGGTCCGGAAAACGACGGGAATATTCAGCTATAAAAGACATATTTTTAGTGGATGATATTTTTCCCATAATTGTTTACCTCATATTTTTTATTAGTCCAAATCTTAAAAAAGGTGCCTGTCCAGGCAAAATAAAAACCCATATCCTGCTTGACATGGGTTTTAAATAATCACATATCTCATTTGTACCTCCTTACTGGTCGTCCAACCCTCAAGATTAACGGCGAGTCCACGCCTTGAAATTATTATACCATATGAGATGAATTTATCAAATATATATAAAAATACTTGTTCTGCTAATTCTTTGAATACGACGGCAAGTATTTTTTAAAGCCGTTTCTTACTAAAATTCCCGTCTATTCATCCATCAGGTTCAGGTTATCGTATTTTTTTGTCAGTCCTTTATAGGTATCCGGCTTCGGGGTTTCGGGCGCGGGAGCCTCCTCTTTGGGCGTTTCCGGTTCGGGGGCTATCTCTGGCGGTGTTTCAACTTTTGGCGCTTCTTCCTTAACGGGTTCGGCTGCAGGAACTTCCTCCCTGGGTACTTCTGCCTTTGGCGCTTCTTCTTTCACAGGTTCGGCTTTGCGTATTTCCTCTTTTATAAGTTCAGCTAACGGGACTTCTTCCTCAGCAGGTTCGGCTCCGGTAGCTTCCTCCTCAGGCGTTTCCACTTTGGTAGTTCTGACTTTGCTAACGGCTGTTTGCGTCCGGTAAATCCCGACAAAGGTCAATAGAATAGCCGCCAATATCGCCCCGGTCGCTATATAGTTAAAATCGTAATTGGCATCGATGTAATTTCGTATCGTTTCTCCGAAAGAGGAGCTTCTGCAGGCTGCCGCAATGAGTATCACTGCCATTGCACTTAGCCCGAAAGATAATGTCTGTAAAGGATACTTATAAAGAAATATGACGAATATTATGAAAAATACGAGTACGGCAACAAACACTTCCCATAAGTCTTCAAATACATCCGTTAACAGGTTCCAGTCCCAGTTCTCGATGCCGACTGCTGCTATCGCGGTAATTATAAACGCTATTAACAGGAATATGATTGCCCAACCACCGGCTCCCAGAGCTTTTCCCCAGCTAACATTGTTCTTCAACGGGGTCCTCCTTTCATACTCTTATATTCTTTAACGTTTCTTAAAAGATTTTGTAATTGTTTCGTGTTATATTCGCTCCGATACCGTTCTCGTAGGTATTATAAATTTTGCCATTAGTATAACACATGAATGCTAATGTTTGGTCGGGTTGATTTGACAGTAGTTGTAAACGACTGCTAGTATCGTGCCAAAATAAAGGATCGGTCCGGAGGAGGCAGTACATGAGAGATGTATACGTGGTCAGTGCCGTCAGGACGCCGGTGGGCAAACGCAACGGTTACTTGAGAGAATGGACGGCTCCGGAACTGTTCGGGTTTGTTTTAAATGAAGTCGTTCAGCGTGTCGGTGTCGATGCCGGTATTATCGACGATGTTATTTGTGGTACCGTTAACCAGGTCGGGGAACAGGGCTTTTGTATCGGCAGGACAGGGCTTTTGGCTTCTGGTTTTCCGGAAACGGTTCCCGGCATGTCGATCAATCGTCAGTGCGGCAGCTCTTTGACTGCAATTCAGATAGCATACGGCATGATTGCCTCTAATACTATGGATATCATAGTTGCCGGTGGTGTCGAAACGATGACCAAGTATGATATCAGCTCGGATGTCGGTGGTACTCTACCCAATGGGAAACCGCAGGGGACTCCTTATGGCGATTACTATTTGAAAAGACTGCACGGACTTCCGTTATTAAATATGGGTCAGGCTGCCCAGGAAGTTGCCGGGCGGTGGGGTATTACCCGGTTGGAATGTGAGGAATTCGCTGTTTCCAGTCATCGCAAAGCTCATGCGGCTACCGTCAACGGGTACTTCAA
>JAFGLR010000077.1 GCA_016927955.1 Dehalococcoidales bacterium | reverse complement strand
TTTATGTTAGGCTCTTATATAGAACAAATGTTTTGGAATTATGAGAAAGACTAAATCCCCCAGCACGCGTGAGTGCATTTTAAATTACATCCGGGATTTTCTGGCGGATAAAGGCTATGCCCCAACCGTCAGAGATATCGTCCGCGGCTGTAATATCAGTACAACCTCTGTCGTCCAGCATCATCTGGAACGGCTAGAGAGAGAAGGTCATATTCAGCGGGACCCGCAGGTTTTCCGCAGCATCCGTCTCACTGAGCCGCTCCTTTCCGATAATCTGGTACCGTTACTCGGTACCATTGCTGCCGGTGAGCCTATCCCGGTGCCTGCCGCCGATACATGGCATTCCGAAGCCCAGGAAATGCTAAAAGTGCCCGCCGATATATTACCAGTGAAAAAATCGGTTTTCGCTCTTAAAATCAAAGGTACTTCGATGATTGATGCCCTTATTAATGACGGCGATATCGTTCTGATGGAGCCGGTAACCACTGCCGATAACGGTGATATGGTAGCCGTCTGGATTAAAGACCGTCAGGAAGTAACCCTGAAGCGTCTTTACAAAGAAAAAAGCCGCGTCCGGCTGCAACCGGCTAATCCCACTATGGAACCCTTCTACGAGCCCTTCGAAAACGTCGCGGTACAGGGCAAAGTTGTAGGAGTTATAAGGAAACTCAGTTAATTCCTCCTCCTCTTTTTACCCGATTTCATGCGGAATCTTCGACTTCACTAAAGGGAAGAAATCTTCATAATAAACTACAAACTGACAACTGATAGCTGAAGACTTAATTATGTTTTTGATATTTGATTTCACTTTTTTGTAACCTCGTTTACTTTTGCCTATCCCCGTGTTAGATTAGAACTAAGTGTATCTTCAGGAGGTAATATGGCTAAAGAACAAGACAAGGTATTACAGATTCTCCAGCTCGCCATCAAGATGGAGCAGGACGGGAAAAAGTTCTACCTCCGGGTGAGTCAGGAAAGCCGGCATGAGTTGGGTAAGAAACTGATGGCAACACTCGCTGCGGAAGAGGATATCCACCGCCAGCAGTTCGAGAAAATATTCGACGCCATCCGTAATAAACAGGCCTGGCCGAAGACCGATTTCCAACCGGATAAAGGCCGGACCATAAAGACCATTTTCGCTCAGGCAAACCAGGAGACACACTCGGCCACCACCACCGAACAGGATGCAGTAAAAGTCGCTATAGATATGGAAAACCAGAGCTACGACTTGTATAACAACCAGGCGAAAATAGCCGCTGGCCCGACTGAGAAAGCTTTTTTCGAAGCTCTGGCAGGAGAAGAAAGGGGGCATCAAATAGCCCTTACCGATTACCTGGAATTTCTCGATAATCCCGTGGACTGGTTTACGATGAAAGAACACCACTCGCTGGACGGTGCGTAAATACTTATAAAATAGGAGTTGAGCGTATGGACTTACAGGCTTTATACAAGATTGGTTACGGGGTTTATATTGTCTGTTCCCGCCAGGGCGACCGTTTTAACGGGCAAATCGCCAACACTTTCTTCCAGATTACCTCTGAACCGCCGACTGTGGCGGTCAGCATTAATAAAAAGAACCTGACTCACGAGTTCATCACGGCTAGTAAAGTCTTTACTGCTTCGGTACTCGCTCAGGATACCCCGCTCTCTTTTATCGGCCAGTTCGGCTTCAAGTCGGGCCGGGATCTTAACAAACTGGAGAACGTCCAGTACAAGATGGGCGTTACCGGGGCTCCGGCGGTGCTGGAGAATGCCGTCTGCTATGTGGAGGTGAAAGTCATCAAAGAAATCGATGTCGGCACGCATACTATCTTCATCGGTGAAGTGGCCGGTGCCGAGGTCGTCAGTAATAAAGCTACGATGACCTACGAATATTACCACCTGGTGAAACGCGGCTCTACGCCCAAGAATGCCCCCAGCTATATCGCTCCCGAGAAAAAAGAGGAGGCCCCGAAGATGGATAAATATGAGTGCAAGGTCTGCGGTTATATTTATGACCCGGCATTAGGCGACCCCGATGGCGGTATAAAACCCGGTACAGCTTTTACGGACTTGCCCGAAACCTGGGTTTGCCCGGTCTGCGGTGCGGGCAAAGAGGAATTCGAGAAAGCGGGTTAGCAGTATCCCTAAAGTCATACTTTAGAGGGGGAAAATGGTACTTTAGGGTGCCTTAAGAGGGCTTGAGAGTGAGAAAATTTAAAAAATTTTCAAAAATAGGCTCGTACCCTATTGACATTACGCTCAAAATAGTTTATGCTTCAAAGCTAAAAAGGAGGTATTTTTAAATGCAGGCTTATTGTGTAAAATGTCGCGCTAAGAGGGAAATGAAGAACGCTAAGGCTATTACTATGAAGAATGGTAAACCAGCCACTCAGGGTGCTTGTCCGGTCTGCGGGACCAAGATGTTCCGTATAGGCAAGTAAGTATAGCTATTTGGTATTACCGGAAACCGGGCACCCTGAATTAAGGTGTCCGGTTTCTCTTTAAGCGGTTCTCGAACAACTCTTTTGAGAATTGTAATGTATTTAATTCGTTAATTATTAGCGAAGTAGTTTTTTGTTGTCTTTTAATATTTCCGGTTACCCAGCCATTCAGGCTGGGTAGTTTTTTACAATCTCGGGCTTATAGGATAAATACCTGCCCAAAATGCTAGAATATATCTATGGTCGTTATTATTGATTATGGTGCCGGGAACATACGCAGTGTGATTAACGCGGTAACTTTTTTGGGATACCAGCCTGAGGTAACCAATCGGCCGGAAGATGTTCTGAAGGCTCGAGCGGTCATATTACCGGGTGTCGGTGCTGCCGGTGATACGATGACCAACCTGAGAAAGTACAAACTGGATGAAGCGGTTGGGCAGTATATTCAGGAAGGCAGACCGTTTTTAGGCATTTGCCTTGGCTTACAAATCCTGCTGACCCGGACGGAAGAAGATGATAGGCCGGATTGTCTGAATATTTACCCCGGCCAGGTCCGGAAGCTGCCGGCCGGACTTAAAATACCCCATATGGGCTGGAACCAGGTTAAGCTGAAACAGCCGCACCCGGTGTTCGGCGGCATTCCGGATAATTCCAACTTCTATTTTGTGCATAGTTATTACGCCGCACCGGATGACAAAAGTCTCGTTACCGGGGAGACGGAATACGGGACAACTTTTTGCAGTATGTTAACCACTGGCAATCTCGTAGCCGTCCAGTTTCATCCTGAAAAAAGCGGCGATTACGGCCTAAAGTTTTTTGATAATTTTCTCAAACTTGCTCTGGTTAAGTGAGTCTATATGCTTACAAAACGTATTATTCCCTGTCTCGACGTGAAAGGCGGCCGGGTGGTTAAAGGCATCAAGTTCCGCGCCCACCGGGATGCCGGCGACCCTGTTGAGCTGGCGGCCTTTTACAACGAACAGGGTGCCGATGAACTGGTCTTTTATGATATTACTGCCTCCAGTGATAAAAGGCCGATTATGCTGGATGTGGTGCGCCGCACGGCCGGCCGTCTTTTTATCCCGTTGACTGTCGGCGGCGGTCTCCGCAACATCGAAGATATGCACCGCATGCTGGAAGCTGGCGCCGATAAGGTATCCATTAACACTGCGGCCGTTCTTAATCCCGACCTTATCTCCGAGGGTGCTCGCAGTTTCGGCAGCCAGTGTATCGTGCTGGGAATGGATGCTAAACGTATTCCGGGTTCGAACCCGATTCGCTGGCAGGTACATACGTTTACCGGAGCAGATGGCGGTTATTCCGCCAATATCGACGCTGTCGATTGGGCAAAAAAGGCTGTCGAATTGGGTGCCGGTGAAATAGTGGTGAATAGTATTGATGCTGACGGTACGAAAACCGGTTATGATTTGGAACTGCTTAAAGCAATTTCCGAGCGGGTAACCGTGCCGGTTGTAGCCAGCGGTGGTGCCGGGACGCCGGAAGACCTTTATCAGGCCATCACTGCCGGTAAAGCCGATGCCGTGCTGGCTGCCAGTATTTTCCACTACGGCGAGTATTCGATAATAGACGCCAAGAAGTATCTGGCGGGTAAGGGCATACCGGTTAGATTATGACCTGGAAAGCGCGGCGTCCGGAATATTATTCAACTGGCTCATTGTAGACCTATTTTAATTAGTACCGAAGCGCTATATAATATACTCAATTTTACCTGAGGAGAGCATAAATATGACGAAGGCTGAAAATAGAGACGAAGCTAAAGAGTCCGTTCTTACAACGGCTAGAGAGCGTGATGTGAAGTTTGTTTGGCTCTGGTTCACGGATATACTGGGCTTTCTGAAAAGCTTTTCCATCGGCGTGGAAGACCTGGAAATGGTGCTTAACGAAGGCCTCGGGTTCGACGGCTCGTCTATTGAGGGTTTTACCCGTATAGATGAGAGCGATATGGTAGCTATGCCTGACCCGGATACTTTCCAGTTATTACCCTGGTCTCCCGGTGAACATTCTGCTGTCGCCCGGATGTTCTGCGATATATTAACTCCTGAGGGCAAGCCGTGTGACGGCGACCCCCGCTACGTTTTACGCCGTAATTTGAAGAAAGCTACTGATTCGGGTTTTAATTTCTATGTCGGTCCCGAGCTTGAATATTTTTATTTCCAAAAGCCAAACGGCACCATCGGATTGGATGATGCCGGTTACTTCGATATGACACCCCCGGACGCTGCCCATGACCTCAGAAGAGAAACTATTGTCGCCCTACAAAAAATGGGCATTGCCGTAGATAAAGCTCACCACGAGGTCGCCCACAGCCAGCATGAAATAGATATGAAATATACTGACGCTTTAACTATGGCTGATAACGTTATGACTTACCGTTACGTTGTTAAAGAAATTGCTTTAAAACATAATGTTTATGCCACCTTTATGCCCAAGCCTGTTTTCGGCATCAACGGCAGCGGTATGCATGTCCATCAGTCGTTATTCAAAGCCGGACGCAATGCCTTTTTCGACCCCGCCGGTAAATTTCACCTTTCTAAAATGGCCTTGAGCTTTTTAGCCGGCTTGTTGAAATACGCACCGGAGTTTACCTGTGTTACTAACCAGTGGGTCAATTCCTATAAACGTTTAGTGCCTAAATATGAGGCCCCGGTTTATCTCTCCTGGGCATTGAAGAACCGGTCTGACCTTATCAGAGTGCCGAACTATACCCCTGGCAAAGAAAGTGCCACCCGTTTCGAGATACGGTCGCCGGATCCGGCCTGTAATCCTTACCTGACTTTCAGTGTCTTGCTGGCCGCCGGTATGGCAGGTATCGAAGAAGGGTTGAAAGCCCCGGAACCCGTAGCCGAAAATGTTTACCATATGAGCGAGGAGGAAAGGGAAAAACGTGGTATCGGGAGCTTGCCCTCCAGTCTTTTGGAAGCTATCCAGTTAACAGAAAAAAGTAATCTGGTTAAGGATACTCTGGGAGAACATGCCTTTCATGCTTTCCTGGAAAATAAAAAAGAGGAATGGGACCGCTTCCGAGTCTATGTTACTGACTACGAATTGAAGGAATACCTGCCCATTATGTAACTATCGGCAGTGTTTCATTTAAGCTCTATGAGTCTACCCCACAGAGTTTTTTTAAAGTTGACATGTAAACTCCGTAGGATTATAATTTGCCGGATACGATAACTGATATATGATAAATGAAAGAGTTGGGGTTACATGAAAATGCCTGGCTCATTCCGGGCCGGAAAATGCAGAATACCGGGGTTCTGGTTAAAGAAGCCTTGATGGAAGCTGAAGATTCCGGCACGAGGGTTGAATTTATTCGTGCTATTGGTAATACTTAATACTTAATAATTAACTGCATTAAGAGAGCTGATTTGGAAAGTCGGGGAAAAAGGAGATTAGAATGAATAATAAGGAAATTATACGTAGAGTCTATGCTGACATATTTAACGGCCGCAACCTGGCATTAATAAAAGATTTCATTAGAGAAGACTATATCCAGCATAACCCGGAGGTGGATAACGGCATCGAAGGCGTCGTTAAATATTTTAATCAACTTTTCACCAAGTTCCCCCATTTCAGAATCGATATCAAACGTATTATTGCCGAAGGTGATTATGTTGTCGTCCATACCAATGCCGTTGGAGTCGACCTGCCTCAAGGCGCCGCCGTCGTGGACATCTACCGTCTGGAAAACGGCAAAATAGTTGAGCACTGGGATGTTATCCAGCCGGTTCCGGAAAAAACTGCAAACGGCCATACGATGTTCTAACTAAAATCTTATACAGCGCATAATGCCCCGGTATTTCATTAATAATTTGCGAGTAACGGGGCATTTTCTTTTTGAGACAGACTCGTAGAGCAGTGGGAAGTATTTTTGGTGTTGCATCGTTATCTATTTTGGTATAAGTTATCGGAGGGAAAGTACACTCGTTTTTAGTCAATATCCTTTTTCTTTCTAATGTTGACATGTAAAATATGCAGGATTATAATTTGCCGCATACGAACATAATAAATAAAGGAGGTGGGGTTAATAATAATACCCGGTTGATTCTGGGCCGGAAAATTCAGAATACCGGAGTTCTGGTTAAAAAAGCCTTGATTGGGGGGAATCCGGAGCGGAGGTTGAATTTATTCAAGTTCTTAATAATGCGGAGTAATTGACTGCATTAAGATTGCTGATTTAAAAATTCGGGAAAAAGGGAGATTAGAATGAATAACAAAGAAATTATCCAAAAAGTCTATACAGAAATATTTAACGGCCGCAACCTGGCTTTAATGAAAGATTTCATTAAAGAAGATTACATACAGCACAATCCGCAATGTGAGAACGGCCTTGAAGGCGTTATTAAATTTTTTAAAGAATTGATGGTCAAGTTCCCGGACTTCAGACTCGATATCAAACGCATAATTGCCGAAGGTGATTATGTGGTACTCCATTGTCATATGGTTGGGGTTGACGTTCCTCAAGGCGTCGCTATCATGGATATTTTCCGTCTGGAAAACGGTAAAATAGCCGAACACTGGGATGTAGTCCAACCAATTCCAGAGAAAACCGCAAGCGGTAATGCGATGTTTTAACCAAAATCTTTATACAACACATAATGCCCCGGTATTTCATTAATAATTTGCGAATACCGGGGTATTTTCTTTGGATTCCGTAGCTTTAGTAATAAATAGGTCATCACTTTTCCCGTAAAAATTTTCCGGAAGATCCTTTGTGAATCTTAAACCTATCATAATAAGGCCTCCTAAAATAATCGGAGAAAGGGTAACTTCTTGGAAATAGGGAATACAGGCAGACTTTAAATAGCTCCGATAAGTAATACTTAATTGGCGGAATAAAAACCCTGCCGAGTAAGGTAAATTTCCCCGACTTTCCATTATCGAAAGCCGTCGGCAATATATGGTAGAATCATGTCTATTACGGAGGCTTATAAAGTAAAAAACGAGCGCCAAATGAAGCTTGAAGGTCTCAGTTTAAAACATGAAATATATTAAACCGGTAATATCCGCCGGGCGGGGAAATCTACAGGCAAATAAGAAATATCTATCGTAACTACCGGTCGGACGATTGTATATTTGTCCGTCTCACTTGGCCCATCTTGTCACGTGGTTATATTTTTATAACCTTGATAAGTGCCGGTTGTCCTTGATTGATTTTATATCAGGGTAAATATTAAAGGGTAAATAAAATGAACTGGAAAAAGAAATTTACCTATAGCTTATACGTAATGATAATGGCTGCTCTAATGCAATGTTTCATTATGGGAGCCGAAAGGATGTGTCTGCCGGTACTCTTCCCCGAGATATCGCGTGACATGGGGCTTAGTTCGGTTCAGCTCGGGACGATATGGGCTCTTGACCCTTTTGCAGGGATTTTCGTTTCTTTATTTGCGGGACTTATTGTTGACCGTTTTGGGATAAAGCTTACACTGACTATAGTGTGTTTAATGTCGGGTATTCTGGGAGCTTTGAGGGGTTTTTCGTCTAATTTCATCACTTTAGCAGTTATAATGTTTACCTTCGGTATTTTTATTGCCATGTTGCCGACGGTATTACAGAAGGCCGTTGCCGTCTGGTACCCGGGTAAGCGGTTTGCATTGGCGTTCAGTATTACTAATGTCGGGGGTAGTACTGGTATGATGTTAGGTGCAATGACCAGTGCGACCCTGCTATCACCTGCACTGGGTAGTTGGAGAAACGTAGTTATCGCCTTTGGGATACTGCCGGTCGTATTGGGTTTGCTCTGGATGATAACCGGCAGAGCTCCGAAAAAGGTTGAGCCAACGATAACAACACAAGATATCAGCTTCCGGCAATTAGCATCACATGTTCTCCGCATCAAAGAAGTATGGATTATCGGTCTAGTAGCATTGGGGGTAATGGGTACTACTACAGCATTATCCGGTTATATACCCATATACATGGAAGGGATTGGCTGGTCGTCGGCGGGGTCGGGTTTAATAGTCACTATAATATCTGCGACCGGAGCAGTCGGCGGAATACCGATAGTCTTATTGTCGAACCGGCTTGGCTCGCGGACGAAGATTGTTATTCCTTCCGTGATTATCAGTGCCCTCGGTACGGTTTTATTCCCTTATGCTCATGGACCGCTACTCTGGGCAGTAATAGTGATAAGTGGTATAGCTCGCGGCGGTATTCTTCCGTTAATTACGGCAATGGTAGTCGAGATGGATGGAATCGGGGTAAAATATGCCGGAACAGCATTAGGACTGATAACTACATTCATCATGATTGGCGGTGCTCTCACCCCGCCCCTCGGTACCAGTCTGACCGTTTTTAATCCGGCATATCCGTTCGTTTTGTGGGGGATGATATGTGCTCTCTCGGCAATTGGCTTCTTTTTCATTAAAGAAAAACGGGAGACAAGCATTTTAATCCGTTGAAAAAATGATACCCGGGGTTTGTAGATACGCCCCCAATGGAATTCGAATCCATGTTGACGGCTTGAAAGGCCGCTGTCCTAGGCCTCTAGACGATGGGGGCATAACTAATAGAACCTCCGGCTGGTTCAAACTGTTTTAATATTTCCCCATGCCGGTCTATCTATATCATAATACAGATATTTTTTCTTTTCACCCTTTTGCGAAATTGTATCTACTTAAGCGTATAATTTTTCTCGTCAGGGGAAAGCTGTAAGATATAAGCGTTTGGGGATAGGATGATAGGATGAAAAACGAAGAGAAATGGCACCCCCAATGGAATTCGAATCCATGTTGACGGCGTGAAAGGCCGTTGTCCTAGGCCTCTAGACGATGGGGGCG
>JAFGLR010000076.1 GCA_016927955.1 Dehalococcoidales bacterium | reverse complement strand
TACGGGGAGTCACTTTTGGGACTGCAATGTCAGGCCATCAGTTTGTAAATATTGCGGTAAAGTTAAAACGCACGCACACAAGTAATACGAGCTTTAAGCATTATGTTTATATATCTCCGGGTAATAGACATCGATATAGGTATAATAAAAGTAATTTATCTAAAACAGGATATAAAATATTAAGGGGAGTGTAAAAACTCCCCTTAATAAATTTTTGAATGGTCGATTAAATGCCCTACTTTAGAGATTGAATAGCAATTTTGAGTAAGTCGGCATCGGCCAGTATTCAGCATCAACCAAGGTCTCAAGCATATCGGCATCCTTGCGCAGGTCGCCCATAATCTTGAAAACCATGTCACGGTATGCAACAGCCTGTGCTTTGGAATCTCCGTGCAGGTCGGCTGCGGTTTTGTGATTCTTTTCGAGCTTGGCAAGGTTAGCATTGAAAGACTTTAATGATGAGGTGATCCGGTCAAATAAAGTTTTCTCCACATCGGCATTACCGTCAACTGCCAGAATGCTGCTGATCGAAGAAGCCAGGTCTGACCTGTATCCGATAACAGCAGGTATAATCTGCCACTTATGACTACCCCTACAAGTGATACCACTTGTTAAGTCATAACCGCAGCCCCCTTTTGTGTGATTATACCTGGTATCGTTTAAGGGGGGCATGTCAAAGGGATATCGCCCAAATTAATATCAGCTTCAGTGGTGTCCAGGTCTTTAAATAAACGAGAAACCGGCCCTTTTGTTATTTCCATGTCATACTTGCCATCATTTAATCCTTCAAACCAAAAATCCCCATAGTTATCGGTCTTTGTAGTATAGGTCGTACCGTTACACTGAAGAGTACACTTAGCTTCGATAACGACTTCTTTTTCTATTGGGTCGTAAACCGTACCGGCAATGAACTTTTTAGGCAGGTTCAGGTAATAGACCCGGGGGGTCAGATCACTCTTCAACTCTGGACTCCATACTTCTGCCTTGCTTATTAGATCTTTGGCGTTGCTCTCATCCATAAATTTAATAGCCAGTGTGGGACAGGCGTCTACACATCTAGGCTCTTTCCAGCCCTGGTCCAGTAAATGAGCACAACCCGTACATTTCTGGGCTATGTTAAGGTCTTCATTAAAATAAATGGTTTTAAAAGGACAGGCATCGACACAGTTTTTACAACCGGTGCACTTTTCCGGGTTTATTATCACCAGTCCATCATCTCTCTTGTATAAAGCTCCTTCTATTCTACAGACCGCAATGCAAGGAGCCTCATCGCAATGCATGCATATATGAGGACGGTAAGCTACCTTAACCTTGGGTACTGTGCCTCTTACCCTTTCGGTTAGCTTCAACCAGAATTGACCGGTATCGGGCTGTGGTTTCGCAATCGGAGTCCAGTCATTACCTACATGCTCGTCTTTACAGACAATTTGGCAGGCGTGACAGCCGTTACATATTCCGACGTCGATAACAAATACTTTTTTCTCTATTTATTATTTCCTTATTCAACCCAGGCATTAAAGCGTAGCCCTGAGGCCGGATCGTATGCGCGTTTAAAACCCTCGGGATATTGCTGTTTCCACTCTTCCATCTCTCCTGGAGATACCTTTTCTATTTCAGCCAAAAAGCCGCTGGTGGCTTGTCCTGCACAATGCTTGGATATAATACCTTCCGGGGTAATCAGGTTAATTGCCCCTCCCCTATCCAATTTGCCGGGGATGACGTAGTCTATCCTGGCACCGTGATCGATTGATATGACACCTGGCATAATCCTCTCCCAAACTAGTGCACCGGCCAATACGGTGCCTCTCTCATTGAATATTTTCACGATATCACCGGTATGGATTCCTCTCATGGCGGCATCTCGGGGGTTTATCCACACTGGTTCGTACATGTAGCCATCGTGACCCTTGACCTTACCGGTTAAAGTTTCTCTCGTCCAGGAAATATCATCGCATTGGGCGTGGACTCGCCACCGGCCATGATTACTCATTACAAGCAACGGATACTTCTTAGCTCTTTCGCTAGAAATACTTTCGTCATGTGTTTCACTTTTTTCGATATACCTGGGAATAGGCGAACGTTCTTGATCATCTGGAAAAGCTTTAAACAGGCTTTCGCTCCAGAATTCCAATTTACCGGTAGGTGTAGGTAGCGGATTCTTGACGGGGTCGATATAGAAGTTATACAAACCAGCCGGGTCCTTCTCCCAATCTTCGGCAATTGGAAATACGTAGTATTGCTTTTCCTGAAACTCCTCCCAAGTTATACTTTCCCCCAGGTCCATGCTGTCAAAAACAATTTTTTGCAGTTCTTCTACTGTTTTATTCTCAGTAACTTCATCGTACATACCGAGTTTTTTAGCGACTTCACAGACTGCCTCAAAGTCACTCTTAGACTCTCCGATCGGTTGAATAGCCTGCTTCATAAGCAACAGGCTCTGGAAACTATCACCTTGACGAATACAGGGCATTATATCATCCACTTCCATGGTAGTATTGGATGGTAAGATAATATCAGCAAATAAACAATCATTCTCCAGCCACGGATGCTGGGCTACGATACATTCTATCTTGGGATTCCGTGTAGCTTCGGCAATATCGTTACCGCCATTCCAGCACGTGGTCCGGCATGGCGAATCGGTCCATATCATATGGAATTCGGTACCTCCCTGCTCTTTTGGTATCGGGTATTCGTATCTCTTGAACTGGTCTGGAACCGGTATCTCATGGGCACCGGTACCCCAGAATTCCACTTTTCCGTCGCGAATGGCCTTCTCTATCAATGTCTTGGGTAAGAGCTGCTTCCCCCAGGCGGTGGGAGTAGTCTGGTGAGGTTTGAGAAGCCGTGACCCGAGAGGATGATTAGAAAGGTTTTGAAACATGCCCATATGCCCGGTGCCGCCCAACACATTCCTGGGTAAACCGACATAAGCTATTTGGGCCTGATGGACTCCAGGCTTACCTAACGCTTGCATACCCAATAGTATGCATTCTAAACGAGCAGGTTCGTGCGAAAAAGGACCGCGAGCCATACCACCGGCAAAATAATGCCCTATTGTGACTGTCTTCTTAGCCCAATCCCGGGCAAGAGCTTTAATGGTCCACTCGGGAACGCCACATTTCTTTGAAGCCCATTCGGGAGTCTTGGGAATTCCGTCCTCTGTTCCCAGAACATAATTTACGATTTTGTCGAAGCCGACAGTATGAGTCTGAACATATTCTTTGTCATATGTTCCTTCCTTTATCCACATAAAGATTATGGCTAACTGTAAAGCAGCATCAGTATTGGGGAGAATAGGAATCCATTTGTCAGCGTGAATACCAACCGAATAGTTAACATCCGGGCAAATGTAGACCTGCTTGATTCCTGCGTGTGACCAAAAAAACAGGAGTCGGCTGGCAAGTTGGCCGCGGAAACCCCAGGCTGTCGTCTCCGGATCACCACCCCATACAACCACCATATCACTATTATCGGTAATGTCCTTTACGATGTTATCATTCGGTGCCATCATGCCGATAAGACCGGAACCCCAAACATGTTTAGCTCCCCAGTACCAGCCTTCCCAGCTATCCGGGTTTCGCACTTGCTGGGTAAAACCACCCATTTTATCAAACAACAACGTAGAGCTACCATGAGGTGCGTGAATAAGTTTACATTCTCCGTGTCCGTCTGCTTGCAATAAAATAGCCAGCGGTCCGTATTCCTTATGTATACGTTTCACTTCGCTGGCTATAAGACTGGATGCCTCTTCCCAGGATATCTTTTTATACTTACTTTTACCACGGTTTTGGGGATTACGTTCGCCATCAGGGTTCCAATCAACTCTTTTTAAGGGGTATCTAATACGATTGGGGGAGTAGACTCTTTTCTTGTAAGCTAGAGAAAAGGGGGAAGGAGTTACCTTCAGAAGCGGTTCGAAAGTCGCGCCATTCTTTTCCATTTTCCAGGGATTGAACTGCTGCGGATCGTATTTCCAATCGAAATGCAAGGGTCTGATTCTGACGATTTTACCATCGTTAACATCGATTGCACAGGCTACTGCACCGAATATCCCACCACTGAGACCCAAAGACTTAATGACCGTTTTCATTGGCCTGAGTTGTACCTCTTATCTGCTTATTTTATGTAGTGGAGCAATTTAGCCTTTTCTTACTTACGGGACGGCTTCAGGCTTTCGCCGTAGTTGTTACTGACCTGCCCTTAATAGTTGTACCACTTCTTATGTTTGAGCGACAGACAAAATAGCCTCTGGGGCTAGCAGTTGGTATATCAGGAAACTGTACGGATATATCTGATTATATTCCTTGCTCTAATGCTCTATCAATGCCTTAGACTCTTAGAGTATGGAAAATATTTTTACCGATGTAGCAATTCCTCTGTAATTCTACCTCGTTTAACTTGAGGACGGGGAGTTAGAAATATTTTTAAACCCCTATCTCCCCGTCCTAATTCTTGAAGCTAATTCATAATTTACTGTCATTAAATAAAAGGCGTGTTTTTAAAAACGAGCCTAATATTTCGTGGTGGAGACGGCTGGATTCTAACCGGTGGTGTTGCTAGTTAAGGTGTAAGGGGAAAGGTCATTTAAAACTGAAACGTTTTTCGCTATACACACACTTTATAAATGAGATAGGCTACCTCAATCAATAATCTCGTTCAGACCATCAATAATCAAGATTAATTCTTCCTGCGATAGTCTGCCTATAAGATTACCTATTCTTTCCGTAGAAAGTGTTCTAACCTGACTGATTTTTACCCACGAGCGTTTTGGTAAATTACCGGATTTTAATTCAAGAGTCAAGGGGAATCCTGCTTTTTGCGGCTGGCTCGTTATGGCCATCGCGATAACAGTCCCGGAACGCTCATTGAAGATGTCATGACTTATAATTATCACAGGACGAAGTCCAACTTGTTCTCGCCCTCTGCCAGGGTTTAAGTCAGCCCAGCGGATTTCTCCCCTTAATATTCCGGCCATTCGGTCACATCCGCAGCAAGACCTTCCTCAGACAGCTTCCTTTCAGATACCCGCTTGAGTTTTAAACTTTCAGTAATTAATCTTGTCTTTTTTAAGCGCATTAATTTTTCGTTTATTGCTTCTTGAATAGCCTGACTACGATTTTGGAAAACCTCTGTTTCGACAAGTTTATCCAGGTCACCAATTGACTGCTTATCTAAGGTTATTGCAATCTTTGCCTTTCCCATAATTTAGCCTCCACGGTATTACATATTATCATACCATTTGCTTAAAATCAATATATCCACATTTTGCATAATGATATGGACTGATAAATAATCTTATGTAAACTTGTATTGAGGCTAATTTATGGTGAAACTATCCACTTACCATTTTATTGAGGGATGGATAAATATGTATCTAAAAATGAAAGGGTTTGAGTCCAGCAGTGTAGGCGGTACTGTACGGTAGACAGAACTTTCAATATAGCTTTTAACTTACCTTAACCCGAGTTTCTGGTGGAGACGGGGGAGG
>JAFGLR010000075.1 GCA_016927955.1 Dehalococcoidales bacterium | reverse complement strand
TGCCGCATCGGCAGTTCCGGATGGATAGTATAGGTGTTACTTCGGCCTATTTTCTGGCGGACGATGTAGCCTTCCGTTACCAGGTCATGTATTACCTGTTGGATAGCCCTTTCGGTAATACCGACCTCCTGAGCAATCTCCCGTCCCGTCGCCCTCGGATGTTTAGCCAGATAAACCAGCACCCGTCCGTGGTAAGTGAGAAATGTCCAGGGTCTCGTTTTCAACTTTCTCAAATCCTGCCATCTAATTATTTGACACTACTAACCCGGCCAAGTTATAATATGAACATACATTCGTATATTATAGTTCGCAAATATTTAGGTAATATTATACCATTCTCCTCCAGATACAATCAATAGTCTAGATAAGGATGGAATACGATGAACGAAGAAAGAAATGCCAGTAACTACCGGAATTTAATCCAGACTCCTCTCCATACCAATTGCCGGCTATGTCACTACGCCGGATTCTCTAACCTCTGCACCTTTTTCCAAGGTGGTGAATGCCCTTACGTCACCATGAAAAAATCATTAAATCGAGAATCTGTTGAAGTAGTTGATTAAGTGATGGGCACTTTGCCTGTCAATGGCTTCCTCTTTTGTAATCGGGTTGCCGGTTTATGTACCGGCAACCCACTGTATTCCTGCAAAGAATAGTTCGTTATAACCCGCCTTCAAGTACCGCTCTTTATATATTGAGCCTTTCTCAGGTTGACATTATACTTGGGGGCATAGCGAAAATCTTGAATCAAGAAGAAATTATTGAATCCTTACTACCAAATTACCGGTTTCCCAGAGCTTTTCCAGTTGGTAGTATTCACGCTCTTTAGGTGAAAACACATGAACGATGACGCTGCCGTAGTCCAGCACCATCCAGCCGGAGCCGGCGCTGCCCTCGGAATGTAACGTTCTAATGCCAGCCTGCTTCAAGCGGGCTTCAATTTCATCATGTACCGCAAGTAACTGGCGGTCGCTTTCACTGCTTCCTATGACAAAATAATCGGTGAAACCACAAATATTGCGAGTATCCAGTAAAACGATATCGTTAGCCTGCTTATCGCTGGCAGCTTCTACGGCGAGACGTGCTATATCAATCGGTTCCAGAATAAATACCCCCGCTGATATTATACCAGCTTGTGCTGCAGAGCAAAAGAGGGATAAAACCATGCCTGCCTTTTGACACTCCCGAGTCCCGATGTTATGATGGCTACGGAGGGCTTGTGCCTGAAGAGCTATGTCTACCCATGATATAATCTACCTGGTAATATTAATAATCTGTTTGTGCTTATCGGCTTTTTTCTCCGGTTCGGAAACAGCCTTTATTTCTCTGCAAAAATACCGCATCCAGCACCTTGTCGAAAAAAAGACCCGGGGGGCATCGACTGTTGCCCGCCTACTCCGCCGTCCGGAGAGGTTTCTATCCACCGTACTCTTCGGCAGCAACCTGGTTAATACCGCGGCATCCGCGATTGCGACGGTGCTGGCAATTAAATTGTGGGGTACTACAACGGGCACTATTGTTGCCACTGCCGTGATAACCGTCCTGATTCTAATTTTCGCCGATACGACGCCCAAAACCATCGCCACCCGCCACTCCGAAAAAATATCTTTAACACTGGCACGGCCGATTGAAATAATTTCCTGGATTTTCATCCCTTTCGTTATCGTTTTAAGCTGGATTGCCCGATGGTTTACAAAAATGGTCGGTGGCACACCGTTACGGCAATCCTTCATAAGCGGCGAGGAAATCCGCACCCTGATTTCCGTGGGGCAAAGGGAAGGCACCGTGGAAGAAGCGGAAGCGGAAATGCTGAATAATGTCTTCGACTTCGGTAAAAGCCAAATCGGTGACATTATCATCCCGCGTACCGCAGTCGTCAGTGTGGAAAAAGGTTCAAAGCTATCCGACTTTTTAAAAATATACGCGGCACATCCGCTGACAAGGTATCCGGTGATACAGGATAATATGGACAACGTCGTCGGAGTCCTTTCCATCAAGGATGTCCTGATGGCGATGGCCACCGGTAAGGTTACCCCGGAGAGCCGTGTCGATGACTTACTCCGTCCGGCATATTTTGCTCCGGAAACCAAGCCGGTCGATGAAGTATTCGCCGAAATGCGCGATAAAAACTACCATATGGTCGTCGTGATAGACGAGTTCGGCGGGACCGCCGGTGTAGTCAGCGTCAGCCAGCTGCTGGAGGAAATTGTCGGCCCCTTCGGCGAAGAATTAACTCATGCGGAAAAAGATTTCGAAGCCATCAGTGAAAACACCTTCCAGGTCGATGGTGAGATGCGGATTGAAGACGCCAATAAAGAATTGAGCATAGATCTGGCGTACGGCGATTATGATACCGTCGCGGGTTTCATACTGCATCACCTGGGACATATACCCCGGGTCAATGAGGGCTTAAAGTACAAAAGCCTGAGACTGGTAGTGACCAAGATGAAAGGCCGGAAAATAGAAGAAATAAAATTGACTAAAGAACTGGCAAAGGAAGCCGATGCAACGTCTACGGATAAAATTTAACCGCGGGGAGGAGGTCAAATTCATTTCCCACCTTGACATAACAAGACTGTGGGAGCGTGCCCTGCGCCGTGCCGGAATACCGCTGGCTTACTCGCAAGGCTTCAGTCCCCATCCGCTAATCGCTCTCGCTGTACCTTTATCCGTAGGTATGACCAGCGAGGCGGAACTAATGGATATTACCTGTACCCGCAATGTTACTCCCCAGTGGCTCACTGATATGGTAAACCAGCAATTGCCTGCGGGTATCCGTATACTACAAAGTCAACAGATTACACCGACGCAACCCGCCTTGCAGGCACAGGTACGCTTCGCCGAATACCGCGTCGAAGTCAAAACCGACAAGGAAAAAGGCGAAATCGAGGCTGCTATAAAGAGCTTACTGGCTTTAGAACAACTACCGTGGCAGCACCAGCGGGATACCGGTGTTAAAAATTACGACCTGCGGGTATTAATCGATAAGATAATGCTGCTCGACCGGCAAGATGGAATGTGCACCTTGGGGATGCGCCTGCGCTGCGATAACACCGGCTCCGGCCGACCCGAGCAGGTAACGGCAGCCCTGGGTTTCAGCGAATATCCCGAAGTAATTCACCGTACCGGATTAATCCTGGAGACGGCTGCTTTATTTTCTAACCGCCGGGTCGCTACACGGCATTAATTGAGTCTTATATTTATACCCTCCCTTTTATAAAGCCGGAGATTACATATATAATCTGAATGGGAGTAAGAGGAATTACATTACATTTTTCCGACAAGGAGCAGGCTTTCCAAAAGTATGGTTAAAGCAAAAACGGACACCAAATTCCGGCATATCGAATCTGACGAATTACCCGGTCTTTTGACCCTATTTAAATTCTTACACATTGATGACGCCCCCTTGCCTGACGAACCACGGCTGGGGCAAATATGGCATGAGTTTCTCACTGACAGTAAAGTCCACTGTCTGGTCGCCGAAGCCGATAACCGCCTTGTGGCAACGTGCACTCTGACCATTATCCCCAATTTGACCCGGGGGGCCACTCCTTACGGACTCATTGAGAATGTCGTTACCCACGGCGATTACCGCCGGCAGGGTATCGCCACCGGCCTGATGAATTATGCCAGGATGCTGGCCAAAGAGGAGCATTGCCACAAGGTAATGCTGATAACCCAGCGGCAGGAAGAGTCAACCCTGCGTTTCTACGATAATGCCGGTTTCCAGAGAAACGGGCGGACGGCGTTTGTTGCTTATCTGGATAAGTAAATGGGGAAAATTATTTACAGGCATATCGAACCGGATGAATTGCCCGACCTCTTGGCGCTTTATAAACAGCTGCACCCGGCGGATTTACCTCCTCCGGAACCGGAGAGATTGCACAAACTCTGGCAGCAAATTCTCGATGACCCCTCAAAGCATTTGCTGGTGGCAGAATCGGATAAAAAAATTATCGCTTCCTGTGTTCTGGTTGTTATCTCTAACCTGACCAGAGGTGGCGGCCCGTACGGTCTTATCGAGAATGTTATTACCGATACCGACTACCGTAAAAAAGGCTTCGGCACCGGATTACTTAAATATGCCCAGCAAATTGCCTGGGATAAAGGTTGTTATAAAATTATGCTGCTAACCGGCCGCCAGCAGCCGGAAATCTTTGGCTTTTATGAAAAAGCCGGATTCAAACGCGGCGTAAAAACCGGGTTTATAATAAAGCCCGAGGATGCAAAATGACCGACATCGAGTTAAAGCAGCGAGCATTGGACTTTATCCGCTCTAACAATTTCTTCGAGGATAATAAGCCCTTACTGGTCGCTGTTTCCGGCGGGCCGGATTCGGTTTGTCTGCTGCATATCCTGTCGCAACTAAAAAATGACTTGAAGCTTGACCTGCACGCCATCCACCTGGACCATCAGCTCCGGGGTGAAGAATCGGCCGCTGACGCACAATATGTCAAAGAACTGGCCCGGCGTCTGAAAATCCCGGCCTTCATCGAAAGCCGCAGTGTCCTCGCCTATAAGACTAAATACCGCCTGTCTTTGGAAGAAGCCGCTCGTGAGGTTCGCTACACCTTCTTCGCTGAAACTGCCGAAAAACTGGGTACCGACCGCGTGGTAGTCGGCCATACTCAGGACGACCATGTCGAAACGATATTAATGCACATTATCCGGGGGAGCGGGACGCGGGGTCTAAGGGGTTTACAGCCGGTCAGCCGCTGGCAACTGGGCGGTAATGCCATTACCATAGTTCGCCCGCTGTTAACTATCACCCGGACTGAGACACAGACCTACTGCCGGACTAATCACCTCGAACCCTGCACTGATGCTACCAACGAATCGCTGGCACCGCTGCGGAATAAAGTCCGCCTGCAACTGGTCCCGCTGCTTAAAGAATACAATCCCGGCATTGACAGGGCACTGCTACGTACGGCTAAGATTGCTGAGGATGAGATAGATTTTATCGCCAAACTGGGCGATATCGCCTGGGCACAAAACATCAAGATTAAAAATAACACGGCGATAATTAACAAAGAGGGGTTAACCGGCGCCCACCCGACCGTACAGCGTTACTTATTGCGTAAAGCTATCGAGCAACTGGTCGGTAACTTAAGAGATATCGAAGCCCATCACATTGAGGATATACTAGCCGCCTTAGACAAACCGGCGGGTAAAATCATCCAATTGCCGTATAACCTTGTTTTCG
>JAFGLR010000074.1 GCA_016927955.1 Dehalococcoidales bacterium | reverse complement strand
ACTAAATATCCGGCTGGTGTTTCCGTAGAGGAAGGCGAAGACTGGTTCCTTAATGTTCATGCTAAAGAGGTCTTGAAGCAGCCCGGCTTAACACGATTTTTCAGTTATCGGGCATTGGAAATACCCGGGCTTCCCAGCCAATACCCATGGCATAGGGTTACGGAACTGTGGTACGAAAATTATGATGGGTGGCGTAAATCAGTTATCGAATCACCACCTCAATATACTATGCCGCCATGGGCAACCTATAAGAAATATCCCTTTTTGGCACCCTACGTTGATTTTGTGAGCACATTTATTTTGGAACGCCCGACCGATGACTTTAAGAGAGATTGGCGCGGATACGTCTAGATATATTTTAATTTGGTATCGTAAAGTTTTTTCGATATACTGAATACAACTATTCAGTCGTATTCAGTTAAGGTTAGCCGTTTCTTATCCAGGGAATCGGTCAATATAAAGGCATAGCCGTCATTAGAGGGGCACTGATCTAAAAGAAGATAATGAAGGCATAAACGAACAAAATTACACTTGATATACTGAAAATGGAGGAGGGACATGAAGCTAAAGGGGAGAGTCGCTATAGTAACAGCTGCGGGTAGAGGGATTGGTCGTGGGATTGCTCTGGCGCTTGCTGAAGAAGGAGCAGACTTAATTGTCAACTCTTATCGTACAGAGACTACCAAGGCACTGGCTGATGAGCTCTCGATTAAGGGTATAAAAGTTCTGGCAATCCCCGGAGATATTACACAACCTGAGAAGATAGTGGAAGTTGTAAACAAAGCCATTTCCACCTTCGGTAAAATTGACATACTGGTGAATAACGCAGGCGGTGCTCCGGTGAATATGAAACCGGGAACGGGACCCCTAGCCGAAGTGGTTGCCGGTTGGGACGCTACATACGAGCAAAACCTCAAAGCCACAGTTCTCATGTGTGAAGCAGTGATTCCCCACTTTATCTCACAGAAGAGTGGGAAGATAGTGAATGTTGCATCAATAGCCGGGAGATCATCGACACCATTCATCGAAGACGGGCATACCGTTTATTCAACGATGAAAGCCGGAATAATCCGCTACACCCAACTTCTGGCGGACAGGCTCGGGCATGATGGTATCAATGCTAATAGCTTATGCCCTGGATTCGTCTATACCGATACTAATAAGGGGTTTTTTGAAAGACTTATCGCCACTGTGCCACAGTATAAGGGATATAGTGTACAGCAATTGTGGTCCGGTATTTTTGACGGCAAATGTCCGTCAATACCAGCTATGGTGGTACCGCTAAGGAGAGAACAGACGGTTGAGGACATGGCACGTGCTGTTGTCTTCCTCGTCTCTGACGACGCTATCAATATTACCGGTCAAGCTTTAAATGTCGATGGTGGTATTGTTAAAAGCTAGGTCGAAAAATATATTAGTTTCCATATTTTTTAGATTGATTAATATCCTCTGGAGCATTTTTGCCGTCGATGCGGTCGCTTTGAATCGAAAATCTTAAAGTATTACCTGGCTCGGAAGATTTATTCTACCTGACTTATTACCCCAACCGTGAGGTCGAGAGATGGTTATTAGCATTTAGAAGATAGTATGTTTTATAATTTACTTAATTAAGAGATACATCATGAATAGTAAAGTGTATTAAGCGATATTACTTCTTGGTTACCCTACTGGAAACACTGGCTGCATTATTGTGGTATCTCTTATTAACGAAATGGAAAGAGATGTCTTATGGGGTCCCGTTTCGGTGTCGGGTGTTGCTTAGTATGGAGTTAACTAACCGGATATATTTTAAAAAATTAGTCTTTAAAAATTAAGTCTATCAGTTCTAAGTGTATAAAAAGGAGGCATTGTAGTGGAAATTAAGCAGGTTGGTGTAGTTGGATGTGGTTTTATGGGTTCACGTATTGCTCAATTATTCGCCAAAAACGGTTTTACGGTAGTAGCCTCGGACTTAAACGATTCTTTACTTAAAAAAAGTCTGAATGCAATAAACAATAGACTTAAAAAGGACATAGAGAAAGGTAAAATTACCGCTAATAAAAAAGAAAAGGCTGTAGGGCAGGTTAGAGGTACGGTAAACCTGAAAGACCTTGCTGAGTGCGACCTTGTAATCGAAGCTGTATTTGAGAATATGGACATCAAGAAACAAGTATTTAGCGACCTTGATAAAGTATGTTCGCCCGAGACAATTCTTGCCTCGAATACCTCGCAATTAAATATAACCGAAATTGCCGGTGTTACGAAGAATCCTAGCCGAGTTATCGGTACGCATTTTTTCGCCCCGGTGCAAACTTCTACACTGGTAGAGGTAGTTGAAGGGACACTAACCTCGAGTGAGGTACTTAAAACAATTCTGGCTATTGTGAGAAAGTTAGGTAAAGAACCTTTAGTATGTAAAGATTTCAGCTTTGGCTTGCTCGCTAACCGTGCTTTTACGGCGATGGTCTTAGAGGAAGTGCAAATGGTATGGGAGAGAGTGGCTTCTCCCGAAGATATTGATAAAGCATTATGCCTGGGTTATAGAGAGCCGATAGGCCCGCTCAAGCTATTTGATGTGCTGGGTATCTGGCAAATTCTGGCTATTTCTGAAGCGGATAAAATGAAAGAAGTTGGTTCGGAGAAAGGACGTTTGCATCCGCTAATAAAAATGATGATGCGAGCTGGGTACACTGGCGGTGAAGGTAAAAAGGGTATTTATGATTTCTATAAAGACCATATGAAAGACTGAAAAATACCGCAGTAATACGGTAGTTATTAGAACGCCTATATTTTATCAGTGCTAAGAAGGAGAATTTATGAAATTAAAAGGCAAAGTTGCCATTGTGACCGGAGCTAGCCGCGGTCTCGGTAAAGCTATTGCTCTGGGTTTTGCCCGCGAAGGAGCCTCGGTAGTCATCGCCGCAAGAAGTGAGGTTGAAAATGACAAGTTCGGCGGTAGTATATACAAGACCGCTGAAGAAATTAAGGCTCTGGGACAGGCGGCTTTACCGTTGAAATGTGACGTTACCGATGAGACAAGCGTTAATGAGATGGTGGAAAAAACTAAAAAAGAGTTTGGAGGGATAGACATACTGGTAAACAATGCCGGTGTAACTTTCTATGCTCCGGTGATTGAAACACCGCTTAAAAGGTGGGAATTGGTATTAAAAGTTAACATCATTGGCGCTTTTTTATGCTGCCGGGCGGTTATTCCCCTGATGGTAAAGCGGGGAAGAGGGAGCATCATTAATATATCCTCGCTGGCGGCCAACGACCGGCACGAGAGTGTTACAATACCTACAGGTGTGGCTTATGGTGTATCTAAAGCCGGTCTGGAAAGATTTACCTTCGGGTTAGCCTCTGAGCTCGGCAAAGATAATATTGCCGTTAATGCGATAAAACCCGTTCGGGTGGTTAGTACGGAAGGTACGCGCTACTGGATGGCCGAAGCTGACAAATCGGAGTGGCAGTCTCCGGACAAAATGGTATCCTGTGCTGTATTCTTAGCCCAGCAGGATGCTCACGGAGTAACAGGAGCCGTGGCAAGCGATGACGAACTCTTTGCCTGGCACGGATTAAAAATATGATTTATGTGAGGAGAGGAAACTGAAATGGCAATCAAAACACCACTGGAGTACATTAATAGTCTGAAGGATGGTCGCGTTGTTTATTACGGGGGCGAGCTAGTTAAAGACATTACCAAGCACCCATTCCTGCGTATCAATGTTGATTGGTTAGCGATGGACTACGTACTGGAAAACGATCCCAAATATAAAAAACTAATACTGGATAAAAATGAGGATGGGGAGACTGTCCCCTTTATTCTCTCCGCCCAGCGGAGTAAGCAAGACTTGCTACGTTTAAGGGATTTGGTCAAGCTAATGGCCAGGGTCTGTTACGGCAAGCCTTCGGGTGCCAAATTCGTCGGCAAAGACGGTCTTAATGCCGTAACTGTAGTATCTCAGCGTGTGGATAAGAAATATGGTACCAGTTACGTTAAGAACGTCGAGGCGTACCGTAAATATCTGCAAACAAATGATTTATCGCTGGCACTGGCTATGACCGACGTTAAAGGTGACCGTGGCTTACGTCCCTCAAAACAACAGCCGCACCAGGATTATTATGTACATATCGTAAAAGAGACCAAAGATGGCATCATTGTCAGAGGGGCGAAGACACATATCTCACAATCGCCTGCGTGTAATGAAATGATTGTGGTACCCTGCCGGGCTATGAAGGAAGATGATAAAGACTATGCCGTGTCCTTCGGTGTGCCCTGCAATGCCAAGGGTATTACCTTTATCAGCACCGAGTGTGAAGCTAGGGAACCGGGAAACTATTTCGATTACCCGATCAGCGGCAGTTCCTTTATTAATGATGCTCTGGTGGTATTCGATGATGTTTTTATTCCCAATGAGAGAATATTCTTAAAAAAGGAGTGGGAACTGGCCGGGGATATTGCCTACATGTTCGGTAATTTCCACCGCCTGAGTGCCGAGACTTACAAGGCGGCGGAGCTGGAAATGGTTACCGGCGCTGCCATACTTATGGCGGAATATAATGGTATTGATAAAGCCTCCCATGTACAGGAGAAACTCTCCTGGTTAATCCAGTATGCCGAAACCGTCGAAGTGCTAGGGAGAGCTGCCTGCGAACACTGCGTAACCGAACCGGATAGTAACCTGGTTTATCCGAACCCTATGATTGCCAACATTTGTAAACTCCACTTCGCAGATAACTGGCACCAGGCGACCAAATATGTGCAAGATATAGCCGGCGGTATCGTAGTAACTGCCCCATCTTTTAAAGACTGGTCTAACCCGAAAGAACGGCCGTTGATGGAAAAGTATTTCGGCGGTAAAGCCGGTGTTCCGACGGAAGATAGACTTAAAATGGTCAAACTTATCAAAGATGAGACCAGTCCATATGAAGATGTTTTGACTATACATGCCGAAGGCTCGTTAGCCGCTCAGAAGATGTCTATCCTAGGACTTGCCGACTTCGAACGATATAAATCAGCCGCTAAAAGAGCTGCCCGAATTAAGGATATCAAAGACCCGATTTATCGAGAGTTGCCGGAATTTCCCAGCAAGACATACAAGTATTAGTTAATGCTGTCTTGAATCGGCTGTTAATTGGTGGTTGCTTAAGAAACCAATTTGACGAACACAAGTTTTTATGCCAAATAAAGAAAGAGCGGGATTAATCCCGCTCTTTCTTTATCTACTGATTTTCGTATTTTGCCCGTTCGGTGGCTCTGGAATACCACCCCTGGGTAACGCAGTCTCTGATATCGAATTTGCTAACGTACGGTTTGATATCTAATAAAGGCGTTCCGTCCAGCATATCGACTTCACCGATATCCAGTATGTTGCCGTTAACCCGCAGTAATTTTACAACGGAGAGACCGATGGGATTCGGTCGGGTGAAATAACGGATGGCAAAGATGCCTTTCTTTTCTTTATCTAAAAAGGGCTTGGCTATTAATTGGGCACAACCAGCCTGATGAAAATGGTATATCAGGAACAAATGAGAAAATTCCTCGATGTTCTGTAACCCTGGGGCATATTCCGGAAAGAGTTCAATATAACCTGTGCTATCGGGAGCAAAACAACCCTGTATCGGCGTACTATTTTTATCGGTATAGGGTGTATGAATAATACCGATAGGTTTATATATTATCTCGTTCATTAATATCTCTCTTTTATCTGGAATTACGGGCTATTTCCCCTTAATAATATAATAGTAACAGGCGTCTTCGGCAGGGATAGACTTTCCGATATTAAAAAATAGAAATATATCGTTAGAGCTCTTCTGTCTCATCCACTCTGATAGGATTATGCCTCTTTTCCGACTCGGTATATACTTTTTTCCATGGTTCCTTTTTCATATTCATATACTCCAATACGGCTTTTTTGAGGGTTAAAGAAGCCAATCCGGCACAATGCGTATGTCCTTCAGGAAGCCCTCCCAACGCTTCGATAAGTGTTTTAGCACTTATTGCCAGAGCTTCCCCAAGGGTCTTGTTTTTTGCCATTTCGGTTAGTATACTGCCACAAGCAATCGTCGCCCCGCAACCGTCGGTCATAAAAGCGGCATCGATAATCCTGTTTTCTTTTACTTTAAGCCACAATTCCATGCTATCACCACAGGAACCTAATACTGAAATATAAGTGTTCGCATTTTCCATATCCCCTACATTCTTCGGTTCCATAGAATGCTTGATATATGGCTCAGTAAAGTGTTTACTCATTTGTTCTTTAACCAGTTCCTGATATTTATCCCATTCTGTTGTCAACGGTCAGCTCCGAAGTATTATTTTAAATAAGCCTCAGCCTTTTGAGTAGGTAACTTTTTCTTGAATTGGTTAATGATAAACCGGCAGGCGGCGAAGCCTTCCTTCCGGTGTCCTGCTGCAACGGCAATCACTAGATTGATATCCCCCACTTTCAATTTACCGATACGGTGAGTTATGGCCACATTCTCCAAAGGCCATTTGAGCTTGGCTTCATCAGCGATTGCTCTCAGTTTATTCACTGCAGTGCCGTCTACGTCTCGGTAAGTTACTGAAGCCACCTTTTTACCCTTGGAATTGTCTCGAATCAGGCCGACGTAAGTAGTCACACAGCCGCTGCCGGTTGTTTTTGTTTTTGAAATTAACTCTTCCAGTGAAATCGGTTGTTTTACGATTTCAATCATTCTCGTTTTATTTGATATATTTCTTTCCCCCTTCCTCTTTCGCATAATAAAAAACACCGAATTACTAAGTTCAGGAAAATTATTAAAGAAACTTATTTCATCTTCAGCTGTGGAAATATCCTTTAGAAAATTTGGATTATCAGCACATTCTATACGAGCTTTACGAATAAGTTTTTCGAGGGGGGCAAAATATTCTCTATCCCAGAGGTCTTTATCCAGTAAAAAGTACGTGAGTAATTCATATCCGTAATGAGAAATTTGCTGTAATTTTTCTTCAATGTTTCCCTGTTCGTCATGGATAACCAGGTAGCCGTCCGGTTTGATAAACCGTTTCCATGCTTTTAAGCAACTCTCAAATCCGATAATATGGGCTGAGCCCTCAGACCATATTATGTCAAACCTATTATAAGGGAAGTTAAGGTTTACAAGCGAGCGATTGATTGTATTGACTCTGCCTGATAATTTGTTCCTTTTTATTTTATCATTTAGTCTATCGAGATCTGATTGGTTGATATCCAGACCTGTGATTTCTCCATTACTCAGTCTTGCTAATTCCATAGTAGGCACACCGGACCCGCAGCCAATATCAAGAATATGCGGCTTATCCATTCCCGGCAACGTCAGGAATGCTTTTCTAGTGTATTTATTAAGATGCCTGCGTATACTTTCTCTTTGTGCTTGAAAATCGAACCGTTTATTTACTTTAGTCACAATATCAAAAACAAACCGGTATAAAATAAGACAGAACAATATAAAACGAACTTATCCACCGGCTCGCCTTATTTTGGCAGCGTTTATTATATTCGGTTATTTACTATAATTTTTAAGGTTTCCAGATTTGCCATACCTTACCCGCCAGGTCCGGGCTTGGTTTAAGGGTGGGTTTTCCAGGTTGCCAGCCTGCCGGAGTTACTTCACCGGTAGCTCGCACGTGTTGGAACGCTTTAAGCTGTCTCACCAGTTCTTCAAAATTACGGCCAACCTCAGCGGTCAGCACTTCCATAGCTTTAATAATAAAGTCCGGGTCAATAATAAAACGGCCTCTAATATTGACTCCGGCCCCTTCATCATATACACCGTACACCTGTCCGATTCTACCACTGGCGTCGGACAGCATTGGGAACGGTACTCCGCCATCTACCATTTTGGATAATTCCTGTTCCTGCCATATCTTATGTACGAAACGGCTATCGGTACTCATGGACAGTACCTCAACACCCAGTGATTTTATTTCATTATATCGTGCAGCAACCGCTGCCAGTTCCGTAGGTCAGACAAATGTAAAATCACCCGGGTAAAAACATAGAACAATCCATTTACCTTTGTAATCCGAGAGCTTTATCGGGCTAAACCCTTTACCGGCGATGAAAGAGCTTGCTTCGAAGTCAGGTGCTTCCTGTCCCACACGAGCAGTCATTCTTTTATCCTCCTTTATTGCAGGTGACGCTGGTGAAGCAGCGTCTGACGGTTTGATAATCGGCCCCTTTACAGGTTTGACGCAACTGTCTTTAAGTTCTGCCATACTCCCTCCCCCAATTTATTTTTTATTTATCAACTGATTGAGGTTTTGTATAAGAGAATTAAATGCAGGGCTTTCATATTCTTCTATTTTACCCTCATCGCAAAGTTTTACTAACTCTATATCAATGGGTATTTGTGCCAATAGTGGAGCTCCGGCAGTTTGGGACATTTCTTCGCCGCGGCTTTTCCCGAATATTTCCATTTTCTTGTCTAGCTCAGGAATATAGAGATAACTCATATTCTCCACTACCCCCAAAATATGCTTGTCCATCTTTTTGGCCATGTTTACGGCTTTACGTACTACCATAGCGGTTAAATCCTGTGGTGTAAAGACGATGATAATCCCGGACACCGGCAGCGAATTTAAAACGGTCAAGGGCGCGTCTGCTGTTCCCGGTGGTAAGTCGACGATAAGATAATCCAGATTACCCCAGTAGACGTCTTCCCAGAACTCGGTGATTGCTTTGCCGATTAGAGGCCCGCGCCAAATAACAGCTTCATCTTCATTAGGAAGAAGCAAATTAATCGACATGATACCGATACCGGTTTTTGATTTCACGGGATGCATCCCATTTTCACTTACCTCAGGTTTTTCTGTAATACCGAATATTTTGGGGATGCTGGGGCCAGTTATATCGGCATCGAGGATACCTACATTAAAGCCTTGCTTTTTTAAAGCAATTGCCGTTAGAGCAGCGACAAGTGATTTGCCGACACCGCCTTTGCCGCTCATAATAGCGATAACATTACCAATGTTGTTTGGTATTTTTACCTTTTCTTCAGTCATTAATTTCCTTCTCTCTCATCTTAATTACGTTTTAACTTCAACTTAGTAGTACAACGATATTGATTATTAATTATTTAATTAACTAGTGAGCACATTCGTGACTATCATGGTCGCAGACGTTACTACCGGTAGCCAAATTCCCATTTAGGTGGTTAAGTACCGCTTTCTCTGGGTCGGTTTCCATTACTCCCGTTACTACTGTTACGCCATTATTCGTAAAAAGATTCTGGGCACTCATACCCATACCGCCGGCGATGACGCAATTGACTCCCTGTTTAGCCAGCCAGGGAGGTAGTAACCCGGGCTGATGTTCCGGGGCAGGCACCGTTGTCTGTTTTAAAATTACCTTTTTCTTCTCATCGACATCGATTAAGGCGAATTCCTCACAATGACCAAAATGTGGGCATAACCCACCACCGCTAACAGGTACTGCGTATTTCATAATAACCTCCATTAAATATTTTACTCTTTTATTTGTAAATCATACCGGGGTTGCTTATTTTCATATAATATTTTCAGTACTACTTGTTTCCCTTCCGAGAGGCATTTCTCTGATTCACTACGAAGGTTTTCTGATTCCGGTGATTGTAAAAAACCTACCAGAGCTTCATATTGTTGCTGGGAGGCCGGATTGTCAGTATTACTTGTAAGCAATTCCCGGAGGCAAAAGGATAATTTTTGTTCTGCCAGGCATTTCAGACATTTACCGGAAATTTCCTTTCCCGAATATTTAGGTTCAAGTTCGATCGTTTCCATATTTCTCCTTGGCTCAACTCCGACAGCATGAGCCTCCCGGAGAGCACGGGGCACTATCACAACGTTCATCTTGACCGCAACAAGTTTTTCCGGGCTCCGGCGTACCGAATTTCTGTAAGCTTGGTATAGAAAAAAGTCTAACCAAGTTGGCACTCTTACAAAAAGAGCACACGAAGTTATTATCTCTATCGGTATTATGGATAAGGAATTCTGAAGTTTTCCCGCAATCCTGGCACTTATATTCGAATATAGGCAAACTCTTCCTCCTTAATTTGCACTTAGCCGCGCCATAATATTTTCCCACAACCGGGTTATCATTGCACTTATTTTTTTGTTGGAACATTTCACCACCGGTTGCCCAAGGTTGACTGCTTCAATAAATATTTTATCAAAAGGTACCTTGACAATTACATCTGTGCCTTGAATATGACAATATTCTTCAATGGCCTTCGAGTTTTTTTCGTCGATATCATATTTGTTAATACATACCACGGCGGGCACTTTAAAATACTGACAAACTCCAAGAATACGCTCCAGGTCGTGGATTCCGGATAGTGTGGGTTCAGTAACTAATAATGCCAGATTGGCTCCGGTTAACGATGAGATGACCGGGCAACCGATACCAGGCGGACCGTCGTTAATTATAAGGTCCGCTTTTTGTAGTTCGGCAATTTCCCGGGCTTTCTGTCGTACCGTTGCTACCAGTTTACCGGAGTTTTCCTGGGCAGTACCCAGTCTGGCATGTACTAGCGTACCATAGGCAGTATCGGATACAAACCAATGTCCTGCCAGGTTATCCCTCATAGTTATTGCTGATGAAGGACAAATCCGGGCACAAAAACCGCACCCTTCACAGGAAGTATGGTCGACCTTATAATTATGGATTGTATTAAAACGGCAAAGCTCCTGGCATAAACCACACTGAGAACAAACCTTATTATCAATGCTTGCCACTTTACCGCTCCAGAACTCCTGTGTTTGTCGGACAGTCGGTTTTAAAAGGAGATAAAGGTCGGCAGCATCGACATCACAGTCAACCATCACCGCGTTTTTAGAAAGTGCAGCAAGCGACCCGGCGAAGCTGGTTTTTCCAGTACCTCCTTTACCGCTTATTACTACAACTTCTTTCACCAGCTAACTCCTCAACTTTTCTGACAACTTCAACAAATTTATCCCGCCACTCTAATTTCCCTTCCGCTAGTGTTATACCCCTGGAATAAAGGCGGGCAGTTTCTAAATCGAGTGGAATTTTCATTAATAAAGGGAGATTATTTTTACGGCAATATTCCTCGACTATAACATCCCTGGTACCGGCTCGATTCAAGATTAAACCGCAGGGGATATTTAATGTTTGAACTGTATCAACGGCGAGTTCGAGGTCATTCAAGCCGAATAATGTCGGTTCGGTAACCAGTATACAGAAATCACTGCCTTTAACGGATTCGACCACCGGACAGGAAGTTCCCGGGGGTACATCTATTAAAGCGATGCCGTCACGTTTTATCTGGTCTTTAACCTTTCTTATTACCGGTGTAGCCATTGCCTCGCCTACATTTAATCTACCGTGAGTAAAATGAATACCCTGAGCATTCCCTGATTCAACGACTCCGATATCCATCATTTCCTCGAAAATGGCTCTCTCCGGGCAGAGGTAACTGCAGGCACCGCAACCATGACATAGTTGTTTAAAAACAAGAACATCACCCGGTAATACAGCTATGGCATTATAGGCACATATCTGTGCACATTTACGGCAAAATGTGCACTTATGTAAATCTATCTTAGGTACAGGAATACTGACGAGTTCCGTATTTGTTATAGCCGGTTTCAAGAAAATATGGTCGTTCGGTTCCTCGACATCACAATCCAGAAGTTGTACCTTTATATTATCTTTAAGGGATAAAGCGATACTGGTAGCTATCAGTGTTTTACCGGTCCCGCCCTTTCCGGAGGCAATTGAAACGATCACATTATTCCCTTATCATTTTGGCGCCGCATTTGGGGCAATTTATATCCAAACATGGCAAGCCTCGTTGGTGAATAACTCTTTTTCCGCACAACGGGCAAACACAATAACCTACTGGCCCGGCTCCAGCTCGGTTACCTTTCATCCTGCCGCTTCTGGGTGCATTGCCTCTTAATGGACCAGTCCCATCTCCTCTTGGCATATTATTTACCTCCCGTAAACGGTTAAACTTAACTACTAGCGTCCCTGGCTATGTCCCATACCTCTGCCAATGCCACTATGGCCCATTCCGAAATGACCTCCGACATTGGCTTGAGAGCTTGCTTGTAATTTACCAGATTTGTAGTCTTCTATTGCGTCACTGATTTTACCAATTACTCCCGTAATTACTTTTATTCCGGCAGCGGAAAGAACTGCAAAAGCGTTAGGTCCGCAATTACCGGTTATTATAGCTTCTACTCCTTTAGGGGCTATTTTCTGAGCGGTTTCTATACCGGCTCCTCCTGCGCCCGTACCGGCGGCATTGTCCAGCACTTCAAAATCCATTGTGTCTGAATTAACAATGATGAAGTATTGGCAACGCCCGAAACGCGGGTCGATTAACGAATTTAAAGTTTTACCTGATGATGAAAACGCGATTTTCATTTAATACTCCTTATGACGTTTCCTTTTTCGAGTTATTTTATCTTAGATACGGTTTTGGCTAGCCCCTAAGAAAGAGCTAGATCTCAGTTTTTTAGGAAATTAAGTTCTTTCCCGGATGTATTCAAAGAAATAAGGCATCTGCCTTCCCTTTCACCGGTCAGTTGTTCGCTGCCGAACGACCGGGTTCTGTTATGTTTTGGCATATTGTTTTCCCCCTTTGGTGGCCTTTATATCTATTGTATTCAGAGGGTAAAGCAGCTATCTTATTTAAATATTCAAAGTTACCGCCTTCTATCCTGATGGCTTTCCCATTAAGCAATGCATCGGCTATTTTCTTGCGGGCAGCAGATAAAATACGCTGGAAAGTAGGCCGGGATATGTTCATCTTCTCACCGGCATCTTCCTGTTCCATACCACACACGTCTTTTAGCCGGATAGCTTCCAGTTCTTCTACCGTCAGTCGTACTTCCTCAAGATGACGCATCGGTATTCCGGCCGGTTTAAAATAAGTCACACCGGGCATGAAAGAAATCCGTCTGCATTTAAACGGTCTGGCCATTTTTCTCCTTAAGTTATGAGCATATGCTCATAAATAATAGTAACATATAGATATACTCATGTCAATAATATTTATTCTTATTTCGAGGACACTGCCAAAACCGGTATATCGAGCTATTATTGATTCATCATCATAATGAGTTATTTATGGGCACTTTTTTCCTTAAGGGCTTTAACGAATTTTTCCGGGGTGACCGGCAGTTCTTTAAACCATATTCCGGTAGCACTATGAATCGCATCGACTACCGCTGGCGGTGTGCTGACAATACTCCCCTCGCTGGCTTCTTTCGCCCCAAAGGGACCGTCCGGGTCGTCTGTTTCAATATCGATTAGCTTGATTTCCGGAATATCCATCGAAAGAGGCATTTTATAATCGACGAAATTGGGATTCAATGTTTTGCCGTGGTCCATAATAAAATCCTCATAAATTGTCTGTCCTAAACCCTGGATTGCTCCGCCTTCGATTTGTCCCTCCGCTATTAATGGACTCAATAAACGGCCGCAATCTGAGGCAATCGTAAAATCGGTGACCCGGATTTGCCCGGTCTCCATATCCACGCCGACCTTCGCCGTATGAGCGGTAAAGCTATAAGAAGTGCCGCCATTACCGACACCGTTGGTTAAATCCAGCGGTTCGACACCATAGCTGGAATAACCGTTTCCGATGATAACCGCACCAGTACCGGAATAGCAGGCGACACGGGCTAACTGGGCGAACGTCATCGTTTTATCCGGGTCGGAAATAACATACGCTTTGCCTTCCCGGATGTCCACTTCTTCCGGTGTCACGTGCCAGTTTTTCGCTGCTGCGGCGAAAAGTTGCTTCTTTACCTCACGGGCGGCTTTTTGGGTAGCCTGTCCGGCTAGTATCGTGACACGGCTGCCGTAACTGCCTGGGTCGACCGGAGTATAGGCAGTATCAACACGTTTAATGCTCACGTTATCCAGATTTACACCGAGTTCTTCGGCGGCAATCATACAGAGCACTGTATCCGAGCCCTGGCCGCAATCGGTGGCTCCGGTTATCAAATTTAACGTACCGTCCTCACACAACCGGACAATCGCCGCACAGGATTGGTGCCCCATCTGCCGGGCACCGCCCAGATATGAGGTACCGGAGAGTCCGACACCCCAACTTATATTACCCTCTTTTTTCGGCATTTTATCGCGGTCTTTCCACAGTGAATCTTCCGCTACCTTATGAATTGCCTCTTTCAAACCACAGGTTTTTAGGGTAACTTTATTAATAGTCTCGTATATTTCCCCGGGGTCCGGGTTATCGATGGCGTTTCGCAAACGCATATCTACCGGGTCGATGCCTAATTCTTCCGCAATCATCGCCATTTGTATTTCTGCTGCGAAACGGGAATGGGTAATGCCGTGCCCACGCATCGCCGCTCCCATTGGATTATTAGTAAATACCCTATAGCCGTCATATTTAAAATTGGGTAGCTTGTAGGGTAATGTTGTGGCGAAACCGGCCAGGTACAAACTGAGCGGTCCGACGGCAGTATAACCACCGCCATCGGCGATAATACGGTGATGAATGGCCGTTAGCGTACCATCTTTTTTAGCCCCCATCTTGCTGTAAATAATCATATTGTGACGGCGGCGGCTGGTGGTCAGTTCCTCTTCCATTGTCTCCACGTATTTAACGGGCTTGCCGGTTATTTTGGAAAGCAAAACCGCACAGAAATCACCGGCCAGAGAGTCGTTTTTCGTACCTCCGAACCCACCGCCGATAAACGGCTGCACTACCCTGATACGGCTAAGCGGAAGTTTAAAACAAGCTGACAGGTGACGGTAGTGGAAATAAGGACTTTGCTTGGAAGCAAAGACGGTGATATAACCGGTCGGGTCATAATAGGCTAATGTGGCGGGCGGCTCAGTGTAGCCTTTGGTCGCCCGTGAAGTGGCAAACCTATCCTCGCGAACAATATCGGAAGCTGCAAAGGCTTTTTCGACGTCGCCGAAATTCCAATGATATTCAACACTGATATTATTTTTAACATAGTCATGGACTTTCGGTGCCCCGTCTTTCATGGCTTCTTCGGGGTCGAAGACACCAGGCAGTTCTTCATATTCCACCTTAACCAGGTCGCAGGCTTCTTCTGCAGTCTCTTCATCGATAGCAGCCACCCCGGCTACAGCTTCATACATATAACGTGTTTTACTGACTGCCAGAGGCGTTTCATCATGCGTAGCCGGCATCCAGCCCCAGCTCCATCCACCAAAGTCCTTACCGGTTACAATAGCTTTAACTCCGGGTAATTTCAACGCCTGGCTGGTATCGATATTTAGAATCTTAGCGTGTGGATAAGGGCTTCGCACAAGCTTGCACCAGAGCATGTCCGGTAAAGCGTAATCAGCAGCATATTTCGCCGCTCCGGTTACTTTCTCCCGGGCATCGACACGAGGATAAGGTTTGCCAATGACTGAAAATTTCGCCATTGCTATACCCCCTTTTGTCCGGCTGCAGACTTAATTGATTTAATAATTTTAGTATAGCCGGTACACCGGCAAAAATTACCGGAAATGCCCCGGCGGATTTCTTCATCGGTGGGATTGGGATTTTCGTCCAGTAACGCTTTAGCGGAAAGCACCATCCCCGGCGTACAGAAGCCGCACTGCAAACCGCCCTCATCGATAAAAGCTTGCTGGACCGGATGCAGCTTTTCTCCCTGTGCCAGGCCTTCGACGGTGATAATCTCTTTACCGTCCGCTTCTATGGCCAACACCAAACAGGAGTTTACCGTTTTTCCATTCATAATTACGGTACAGGCTCCGCACTCCCCCAATCCGCAGCCCTCTTTAGTGCCGGTAAGTCCCAGTTCTACACGAATGACATCCAATAATGTGTCCCAGGGATTTACTTCAATATCTTGTACCTTACCGTTAACGGTCAGTCTTATCTGTTTCATTAATCCTATCCTCCTCAAATTACCTGGTTGATAATATCAATTTAATCGATATCCGTTAACATTTTGTAGATTATTAAACTATTTTTACAATTAGCCAAAAACCCGCCGACAAGGTCGGCAGGAGTATGTACTAAAACCTTTAATACTATACCGATTTCCAAAGGTCTGTAATAGCTCGTTTAGTGAGAACTTTAACCATATCTGTTCTATACTCAGCCGAAGCACGATGATCGCTGATGGGATGACAGCTTTGTGCTGCCGACTCTGCCACCTTTTCGATTAGTCTGGCATCAGGTTTCTTACCAATTAGTAATCTTTCTGCAGCAGTAGCCCTTACCGGAGTCGGCGATACTGCCCCTAAAGCTATCCTGATATCGCTACATGTGCTATATTCGAATACTGCCAACACTGCGACACCTACTACAGCTAAATCCATCGCCCGCCGTGGCGATAATTTGATATATTTACCCACAGTACCGTTAGGTAAATCCGGTAGCTGTATTTCTACCAACAGTTCATCCGGTTTCAATATTGTTTCACCAGGACCTTTGAAGAATTCGGCGATATTTATGATTCTCTCGCCTTTTTTACTCTGGAGTTTTAAATTTGCGTTTAAAACCAGCAAAACCGGAGCCGAATCTGCCGAAGGAACGGCGTTACAGATATTTCCGGCAATCGTACCCCGGTGCCTGACTTGCGGTGAAGCCATACTCTGCGCTGCCTGAAAAAGAATGTTGCATTTTTCTTTAATAACCGTTGAATTTTCGATATCGGAAATTGTTGCCAGGGCTCCGATTTTCAGTCCGTTGCCTTTTTCGTAACTAATATAATCAAGACCAGGTATGTTTTTAATATCGATAATACGTTCGGGAACGGTAATAGCACGTTTTTTTAGTTTGGGAACGAGGTCGGTGCCTCCGGAAATTATTTGGGTATTATTACGGTATTTAGCGAGAAGGGTGAGTGCTTCATTAATATCGGAAGGATTTAAGTAATCGAACTTAGGCAGCCTGCGGTAAAACGTAACCATATTCACCTCTTGATAACATCTAGTTATTAAGTAATAATACAATTTTATTTATCTAACTTTAAAGTTTGACCTGTAACTATCGGAATTATATTACAAAAGGAAACGGTGGATATATTACAGGTTAGATTTCGTGAACAATTGGGAACAATAATGTATATTGTGCGCTAATAATCGGGAATATTGAATCAAAATGAAGTAATAGCATTGTTTTTAAATCAAGGAATTTATTTTACCAAATATAAATAATAGCGTTATAATACATTATTCAGGTGAACAACTGGATAATAGTATAAGTTTTTGCTAATAGACATAGAGGAGAATATTATGCTAGATCAAACAGATTCGTGTAATGATAGTAGTAAGTTATTTATATTATTATCTCAAACACAACATATATTGGCGACTTTACAAGACGAAGAAATAAATAAATATGGTATCTCAAATGCCGAAATAGGGGTTCTATTCGTTATTCAAGCAATACGATTAACTTGCGGAAGGCAGACTACTCCCACAGAGATATCCAAGCATTTAGTTCGCAAGGCACACTCAATATCGGAACTTTTATCACGCATGGAAAAGAAGAGCTTGATAATTAGAACAAAGGATAATAATAATAAAAAAAGAGTAAATATAGAAATAACTGAAAAAGGCCGGAGAATATACGAATCGGCCATGCAGGGTCAAATAATTATTTCACAAATTATTAACATACTCTCAAATGAGGAAAAAGCAAATCTTGATAGTTCGCTTAAAAAGATAACTACATACGCACTTAATAATTATAAATCCAGCTTGGGGTCTTTACCTTTTTCATTTTTCAATTTATTTGATAAATATGTTTATATGTTATCAAAGCTAACAAAAGACAAATAATATCCCCTCGACCTAACGAGTATGTATCAAAATTAATATTTTAAACGGCAATGCCCGATAATATTGTATCTCCGGATCAATAAAATATAGTCTGATGGTAAATCAATTAGGGTAAAATAGCATAGTTTTGAATTGCAACCAGACGTGAAAATTATTATCCTTTTTCTTATGACTAAATAAAGTGCATCAAATATAGCTCCTTCCAAGTAGTTAAGAACGGGAAAACAAGCTATGAATCACAGCTTTATCTTTGTAGAAAATGCGGTAGTTTGTACGTAGATACCATTCGATCAAACTGCAAAAAGAAATATTCGCAACGTTAAATTATTTGGGAAAAGTTTCTAATACTGAAAGTGACTATTGAGGAATTAGACCTGTTAATATATAGACTACGCAATAACATTTACAGGTTAGCTACAAACTACTAATGTTAAAAGAATATTATTCTAATCTACTTAACTTGAAACGGAGTTAGTAATTTTGAATACCATAAACATGAATGACCATAAACCTGAACTCTCTAATTCATTAAGAAAAAAAATACTTACATTTGTATACACAGAAGCAGAGTACATTTTAAACGTTCCTAATACATATAGGCGTCTATATTCGTGGGATCCATACATTCACGGTAGATATGGCCCAAATCCTATGGACCGTTTCCGTATTAGTAATATTTGGACCCACATAGTACTAAGTTTTATATCCAGTCTTATATTTTTCGGAATTATATCCATAGTGCTCTGGTATCCTGCTGCGCAGGCAACATTATTGAATGCTTACTATTATATCGGTATTGTAATTTCTTTTATCTTGACTATAGCTTATTTGATGACCCGAAAACCTTTAGAACGGTGGCTGCTTAAAATTTCACCTAACCAACGTGTTGGAACGCAACGCCATATTTATCTTCAAACTATTATTTTACTTTTAATTTGTTTTATTTTATTTATTCTGCAACTAATTTGGTTACCATACGCTATATTTGTCTCATATTTCATGGTTTTTAATGGTATATACACATTTATAATAATGTTAGTTTATCTTAGAATGCGCTTAAGCAATAGAGAATATATGCCAGTTTATAAAGACGTTTATTAGAGCTCATATCAAGGTTATACATTTTCTTGAATATTCGGTTTATTAAGACAGATAAGTCATCGAATACACCATAAACAATCAGAGAAATTGTTCAACTTAGACTGAGGCTTTGATTTTGGATAAAAAAGGGGAACGGAAATAACTGCTCTCCTTTTTCTATTTTTTAAGCTAAGGTATGAAACGGTAAGTACCCTGATGCTTGTCCCGTAGTAAGTAGTTCGGATTTAATGATGCTCATGTAAGGCTTTCTTCGGATGTAATACCTAGACCTAAATAAAGCATTTTTAAATTATATCAAACACAATTCTTTGCTTATAATTGTTTTTGATTCATAATGTCCCGTGTTTTAGGTATTGACTTAAACCTACAGACCTGTAAATAATATATAACGAAGATCAGATTAACAAGATCTTTTGGAGAGAGTGTAAGGAGGATTTGAATAGGACGTGAAAAAAATTATCGGTCTATCAACAGGCAGGAAAAACGGTAATTGCGAGATCCTGTTGAAAGAGGCGGCCAAAGGGGCGGCAGAACTTGGGGTCGAAACAGAGATAATTCGGGCCATGGACTTGAGAGTACTACCGTGCAAAGGTTGTTTTGCTTGTCATTTTACACAAAAATGCGTACTTGATGACGATGTCGATTGGATACTAAAAAAGACATGTGTTGAGGATACCGGCCTGATTGTTGCTTCACCTTGCTATCATCTGAGAGCAAATGCCTACTTGATGGCAATAGCTGAGAGATTAAATCACATCTTTATGAAAGAAGGCGGTGATTGTTCAATATTTAAAAAGACAAGAGTAGGTGGAATTATTTCGGTCGGTAATTCGGATAAAGATTGGACAACCCTTAACCTCCTGACTATAAATTTATTTGTACAACATACTAGATTTCTTGTTGACCAAATGGAAGCAAACTTTGCGATGGAGAAAGGAGCCGTTTTACGGCTTGATAAGTCCATGCAGAGAGCGAGATTGCTGGGACGTAATGTAGCAAGTGCCATGATGAAACCGATAGATGAAGTTAAATTTGTAGGCGAAGATTCTCCGATATATTGTCCGTCCTGTCACTGTAATGTTTTGTTTGTGCCCGCTAACCTGCCTCATGTAACCTGTCCAGTTTGTTGGGTGCATGGGGAAATAGTTGTTAATAATGGGCAGTGGCAAATTGTTTGGAATAAAGACGATGTAATAAATAACAGGTTTTCGCCATACGGGGAAAAATTACACCTGGATTTTGCAGAAAAGAGATTCGAAGAGGATAGACAATTTCTGAAGACAGATAAGGCCAAAAAGCTATTGCAAGAATACAGCGCTTATGGTAAGATAATTCATCCTTAATTCCTTAATGAGCAGTTGGGAATTCCAAATTGCCGAGTGTTGAAGATAAGCATTAACGATATCGTATTTATAAAATAAGGAGGGGAAATGAAAGGGAAAAAGTTACTACTCACTATTGTCTGCTTCGTGATAATCGGTAGTTTATTGGCGGGGTTCGGACTGGGATGCAAAGGTACAACAACTACAACTACAACAAAAGAAACAAAGACTCTTGAAATCGGCAGTATCATGGCGTTGACCGGCTGGTTTGCCCCAAATGAAGTGGTGGGTTCTCGCGAACTTAACTGCTACGTTGATTATGTAAATGAAAACGGCGGGATAACAATTGGGGATACAAATTATACGATAAAAATTATATCTATAGATAACCAGAGTACTCTGGACGGCACCGCCGCAGCCGCTAATCAATTAGCATATCAAAACAAAGTAAAATTCGTATTGGAACCGTTGGGGTTTCTATCCATCTCCGGAAATAGTATATTTACTGAAAATAAAATAGTTGCTTTTTGCCCTTATAACACCATGATACCTGATGAGATAGGTACGTTTACCCCTTATAAATTCATAGGCTCTGTAAGCCTGTATGGAAATATATTGGGTGCTTTTGAGGGGATTAAGGTTAATTTCCCGGATGTAAAAAGTGTTGTTTGTGTAAATCAGGATGATGGTACGATAGCCGGTACAAGCGCGGTAATAGACATAGTAGCGCCAGCCACAAGCCTAACCGTAGTCGGCGACTTCATCAGTTATGCTCCTGATGCGGTCGACTTCAATCCTGTTGCATCGTTACTTAACGCGGCGTCTGCAGACGCTGTTGTGATGACAGGAGGCCCTTACAATCATGTTGCCGCTGTAATTAAGGCCTTGCGCAGTATGGGCAATGAAAAACCCTTTATTTATGTCGGTCAACTCGACGGTCAGGCACTTATAGAAATAATTGGTGAAGAATATGCCACTAATATTCAAACGCTTGGCATAATAGAAGACCCGAATAATCCGCAACTTCTAAATGAATTAATTCAACGAATGCAAACCAAGTATAACGATACTTTTGTATCGGGTGTTAATGCAAACTGTTTGTATGTTTTATTACAGGGGATTGAAGCAGCCCAAAGTCTGGACACTGACGTTGTAAAAGCTAAATTGGAATCCATGACTACGTTCGACACTATCTATGGTGCAGGTTCTTGGGGAGGATTAGTGACATACGGCATTAAACATGCGGTCGTTAATCCCATTCCAACGCAATTAATAATGAATGGTGAATGCACCATGGGTCCGTTTGTTACAATCTCTATTCCATAGTTTTCAGTATTTAGGATTATTGAATAAACTTACCAGTCCGGCACATCCTATATTTGTTGTAGGATGTGCCGGACTATTAATAGGGATTGATTATATCACCATAATACCTATCGAAATATATTCCCCTTAGATATTATGGAAAAGAGGGACTAGAAAGACCTCCAGTAACTGAAAAGAGATAAGGCAAATAAAGCTATTGCATGAATACAGCGTTTATGGTACGATAACTAAAGTTTAGTTTATCAATGAGCAGTCGGAAATTTAAAATTTCCGACTGCTCAAGTTACATAAATGAGCTTCCTGACCGTAAGGTCAAGGAAAGTACAATAAAGACACCAGTAATAACACGTTTTATAAAATAGGGAGGGAAAATGAAAGGTAAAAGGTTACTACTCACCATTGTCTGCTTCGTAATTATCGGAAGTTTGTTGGCGGGGTTCGGACTGGGATGCAAGGGTACAACAACAACAAAAGAAACAAAGACTCTTGAAATCGGTGCTATTTTAGCACAGACCGGCTGGTTTGCCCCTAATGAAGTAGTAGGTTCTCGTGAACTTTCCTGCTACGTTGATTATATAAATGAGAACGGCGGGATAACAGTCGGGGATGTACAATACATGATAAATGTTACAATTGTGGATAACCAGAGTACTTTGGACGGTACCGCCGCGGCTGCCAATCAATTAGCATATCAAAACAAAGTAAAATTCGTATTAGAGCCGTTGGGGTTTCTCTCCATCTCCGGAAACAGTATCTTTGAAGAAAATAAAATAATTCATGTCTGCCCTTATAATACTCTGATACCTGATGAGATAGGTCCGAGTACCCCTTATAAATTCATAGGTCATGGAAGTTTGTACGGACAACTTTTAGGTACTTTTGGGGGCATTAAGGTGAATTTCCCGGATGTAAATAATATTGTTTGTGTAAATCAGGATGATGGTACAATACCTACCACAAGTGTGGTAGTAGCTAATACAGCACCGATTTCGGGCTTAAACGTAGTCGGAGACTTTATCAGTTTTTCTCCTGACACGGTAGACTTTAATCCTATTGCGTCGAAAATTAACGCGGTACCAGGTGTAGATGCTATTGTGATAACAGGAGGGTCTTACAGCCAAACTGCAGCTATCATTAAGGCTTTGCGCAGTATGGGCAATGAAAAACCTACTGTTTTCGTCGGTACTCTCCCAGGGGATAAAGTTGTCGACATGATAGGTACAGAATATTCCGATAATATTATGACACTTGGCATGATAGAAGACCCGAATAATCCGCCAATGATAAATGAATTAATACACAGAATGCAAACAAAATACAACGACATATTTGCTGCGGGTAATAATGCAAACTGTTTGTATGTCTTATTACAGGCGATTGAAGCAGCCCAAAGTCTGGACACTACTGTTGTAAGAGATACATGGGAGACAATGGCTACATTCGAAACTATTTATGGCCCAGCAACTCTCGGCGGGTTGGAGACCTACGGCATTAAACATGCGGTCTCTCATCCGATTGCAACTCATTTGATAATGGATGGTGAATATTCACAGGGCCCATGGATTGCCACCTCTATTCCGTAGATTTTAGTTTTTAGATATATCGAATATATTTATTAGTCCGGTACCTTCAACAACTGTCGGAGGTGCCGGACTATCGGAAGAAGTTAATGGAATCACAACTTTTTACAGAAGCGATTATTAATACGTTGGTATTATCCTCTATGTATATTCTCGTTGCCCTGGGTTTTGCGCTTCTGGTTAGCATAGTAAATATTCTTAACCTTGCTCACGGCGTAATATACATGCTTGGCGGTTATATTTGCTACTTATTCATCGGCAGTCTCGGGTTGAATAATTGGCTGGCTCTGGGTATAACAATAATAGCAATGGCGATTTTAGGTATATTCGTGGAACGATACGCTTTTCGGCGTTTTACGGGCGATTTTGAGCGTTCCTTGGTGATATGTATCGCGATCACTTTAATTATTCAAACTACGGTAAATATTATAGCCGGAACCAAAAACATGGCAATTCCTACATTCATTGAAGGTAATCTGCATCTGGGATCGGTGACAGTTAGCTGGGAACGACTTATCATATTTGTAATCGGGATTGGCTTTCTATTGGTGCTTATCTGGCTGGTTAACTGGACAAAACTCGGCCGTCAAATGCGGGCTATTGCCCAAAACATTACGGGTGCAAAATTGCAGGGAATCAATATATTTCGGATCTCCGCTTTTGCCTGTGCGTTGGGTTTCGCTTTTGCCGGTATAGCCGGTTCTCTGATGGGTTCTTATTTAAGCTTGTCCCCTTACATGGGCGATACGATGCTGACGAAAGTACTCATTATTGTTATGGTGGCAGGGTTTGGCAGTACCGGTGGTATTTTAATTACAGGTTTTATCCTGGGAGCTCTGGATGCCTTTTTACCATTGTGGGTATCAGGAGCCGGCAGCACAGGTATTGTCCTCGCGGTGATTATTATAATATTATTATTTAGACCTCAGGGTTTCTTCGGACATGAAGCTTAATAGGAATAATCATTAAGAAATGAAATAATCGAAGTGTGAAATACTCATGAATCTAGGAATTACGTTTAATAACATTAAAGGCTCATTGCTCGGTAAAAACCGTATAGCGTACTATATAGGCATATGTATGGTTTTATTCTTCTTTGTCATACCGCTTTTTAACGATTCCCCTTACGTTTTAAAGATGTTAAGCCTGACTTTCATATACATAATGGTCGCAATGAGTTTTCGCGTGATAACAACTTCAGGCCAAATACCTCTGGCCCATGCCGGCTTTATGGGAGTCGGGGCATACTGTGCCGCTATGTT
>JAFGLR010000073.1 GCA_016927955.1 Dehalococcoidales bacterium | reverse complement strand
TCGGAACTGATGCAGGAAATCGGTGTTCACGCCTGCACCGATATCACCGGCTTCGGATTCTTAGGCCATATTATTCAATTAGCTAAAAACAGTAAAGTGGGTCTATCCATCCAGGCCTACAAGGTACCTTTCTTCCCCGAAGTCAGGGACTTCGCCAACCTGGGATTCATTCCCGGCGGTCTTTACCGTAACCGCGATTTTTATACCGGTTCGGTGAGGTTCGCTAAAACAATACCCGACTATTTAAAGGATTTATTATTCGACCCGCAAACCTCCGGAGGCCTGCTAATTTGCGTCAGCCCGCAAAAAGCAGGGAAATTAATTGACGCACTTCACCATTCAGGTGTTACGGAGGCAGCAATTATCGGCAAGACAGTTACCGAACACCAGGGCATCTTAGAAATTATCTAGATATCTCAATCTGCTAGCCATCCTCACTTTTTACGTAGTACCATTTGCTTATATATTACGCGCAAATATTTGATTCTAAAGCGTTGTAAGGTATAAAATATTAGTCTATAATGGATTACGCAAAAAGTACACTGGTCATCGGGCTCGGGAATATGGATTATGGCGATGATTCTATCGGTCCGCAGGTCGCGAGGATTATAGCCGACCGTGTTCACCGGCAGGGTATTACAATAATCGAAACCAGTGACGCCGGATTGGACTTTCTGGACTTACTGGCTGATTATGACAAAGCCATTATTATTGATGCTTTCCGGACGCATCACGGTGAAGTCGGAAGTATTTATCGGGCGGCACCGGAAACATTGGCATCTCAAAATAGCAGTAGTCCTCATAGTATCAATTTTCTTAATGCTATTGAATTAGGCAAAAGCCTTAATTTACCCTTGCCTGATGAGATAATTATTTACGGAATTGAAGCCGGAGATATATCTCAGCCCGGAAACCGGTGTACTCCGGAAGTCGAAGATGCCATACCGGTTTGCGTAGAACAAGTTCTTAAAGAGCTAAACTAAAACTTGTGGAGGTAGTCCGATGAATAAATCGATATTGATTATAGATGATGAACCTATTGTCCGGGAGTCAATCCGTGATTGGCTTAAGGATGCCGGTTATCAGGTGTCAACCGCCGAAAGCGGCGAACAGGCTCTGGAAATGATAAAGCAGGGTGACTTCGGCATTTTGGTTGTCGACATCCGCCTTCCGGGCATGACCGGCATCAATGTGCTGGAGAAAGCAAAAGCCCTTAAACCGCAAATCAAATCGGTTGTAATTACCGCTTATCCCACAGAAGAAGTTGCCGCTGAGACTAAAAAACTCGGTGCTATCGACTACCTTATCAAGCCGGTATCGCCGGCAGACCTGGAAAAATTGATAGAGGATACTCTGGAGAAAGCCGAGCGGGATGCTAAAACCGCTAAACCGGTGAAAAAAGAACCGTCAGGAAAAGAGGCCGGCCGGGTAAAACAGTCCTTCGTTCTGTCAAAGGGCGATGTTAAAACCCTTACCGAAGGACTTGCCGGTGAGATGGAGGTTATTGGCGTCCGGGCTAAACAGGGTAAATTCGTCTATAGCCATATTAGCAACTTCGATGACCTGTGCCTGGACTATGACGTTACAATAATGCCACCGACACAGTATTTATTCCCGGAGAAAGAAACCCTGTTAAAGTATCAGGTTGATGGAACACCGACCGTAGAACCGGTTACGGAAGAAACCCGCCGGGCTATCATCGGTATTCATCCATACGACTTAAAAGCCATCGACTTACTCGATGAAGTCTTCATTGCCACTAATCCGGACCCTAACTATATCGCCCGCCGTAATAACACGATTATCATCGGCGTAGACACTCTACATCCTTCACCACATACTTTTGCTCCCAGTATGGGAACCAATGTGGTAGATGGTGGATTTGACCTATTTCTTACCGATATCGGCGGTAAATATGTGGCTACCGCAGGCACCAAACAAGGGTCTGATTTACTGGCGAAATATACTAAGGCCAAAGAAGCCGGCAGCGAAGATATCCTCCGGCAAAAGTTAGTCAGGGAACAGGCATGGGAAGACTCTTTATTAAAACACGGCCAGTTTCTTAATGTACCCAAAGAAAAATTGCCCAAAATGCTTGAGGAAAATTATGACAATCCGTACTGGGAAACCCGGAGTGAGTCCTGTCTGAGCTGCGGTTCCTGTGTAATGGTCTGCCCTACCTGTTTCTGCTTTGACGTTCAGGATGAGGCCGACATCACGTTGAAATCCGGACAACGCATCCGCTCCTGGGATGGTTGTATGCTGGTTGATTTCGCTAAAGTAGCAACCGGAGAAAATTTCCGCCACGATAAAGCCAGCCGTTTCCGTCATCGCATTTTCCGCAAGGGTAAATACGTTATGGAACGATACGGCAAGATGGGTTGTGTAGGCTGCGGACGCTGTGCGGCTGCCTGTCTGGCAGAAATCGCCAGTCCGCTGGAAGCCTTCAATGCTATTGCCGAGTCTACTGTCTCAAAGAAACAAGCAAAAGCAATAAAAACCAGGGACGAACTCTACCTGCCGGATTTCGCCGAGATTATAAATATAACCTCATTAACGCCACGGGAAAAGGTTTTTGAATTCAAAATGCCCGATGGTAAAATTCTGGGGCAAATGCCCGGCCAATTCGTGGAAGTACTGATTCCAACTGTCGGGGAGGCTCCGATTTCCGTTTCCTCGTCGCCGACCCGCGGTAAAACGTTCCAACTGGCTGTCCGTGATGTAGGCAGCCTAACCCATACCATGCACGGTCTGCAAACAGGAGCAAAAGTGGGCATAAGGGGACCGTTCGGTAATGGCTTCCCGATCGAAAAACTAAAGGGGAAGGATATACTTTTTATCGCCGGCGGAATCGGGTTGTTCCCGTTACGGTCGCTGGTGCAATACGTGATGGATGAGCGTAACTCCTTCGGTAAAGTGATGGTCTTATTCGGTGCCCGTTCTCCGGCAGAACGGCTCTTTACCGACGAACTGGCAAGTTGGAGCCAACGGTCGGATATTGAGTTCCTGGAGACAGTGGACCGCGGCGATGACACCTGGAAAGGGAATGTGGGTGTCATTACTACCTTAATACCAAAGGTAGAGATAACACCGAGAAAGACGATAGCCGTAGTCGTTGGTCCGCCGGTGATGTACCGTTTCGTCATCGTCGAACTGAAGAAACGAGATTTACCGGATGAAAATATCATCATGTCACTGGAACGCCGGATGAAATGTGGAGTTGGTAAATGCGGCCACTGCCAAATTAACGGCGTGTACGTTTGCCAGGAAGGCCCCGTATTTAGCTATGCCCAATTGAGAAATCTAAGGGAGGCGGTATAAATGAAACCGAAAGTAGCTTTTTTTGATTTTACCGGTTGCGAAGGCTGTCAACTGGATACCCTTAATTTAAGTCCGGAAGAAGTCCTTGGTCTGATTGGAGCAGTGGATATCATAAATTTCCGGGAAGTGATGACGGAACGCGGTGAAAACTATGATATCGCCTTTATCGAAGGCAGTATAACCCGCGAATCCGATATTCCCCGCATCAAACAGATACGGACTCAAGCTAAAATCCTAATTGCACTGGGAGCTTGTGCCTGTATCGGCGGTTTAAATTGCTTGAAAAATCATCTGCCAATGGATGAGGCTCTCCGGATAGTTTACGGTGAAGATGCCAAATACTACGACACCATACCGGCCTGTCCGGTTAACGCTGTCGTACCGGTAGATTATTACGTAAGGGGTTGTCCGCCACAGCCGGGCGAAGTATTAAAAGTGGTCAAAGCATTACTGTTAGGTAAAAAACCGGATATACCTAATTATCCCGTCTGCGTCGAATGCAAGATGGCCGGGAATATCTGCGTTTTTGAGAGGGGATTGACCTGTCTCGGTCCGGTTACCCGGGCCGGATGCGGCGCAATATGCGTTAACGCGGGACGCCATTGCTGGGGCTGCCGCGGACTGGTGGACGAACCCAACACCGATTCTGAAAAAGCTATCTTAGTAAAACACGGTCTGACTGTCCAACAGGTCGTTGAGAAGTTTAAGATTTTCAATACTTACACGGAGGTGGCCAAGTGACACAGATTGATTTGAACGTTCATTATGTAACCCGAATTGAGGGACACGGCAATATTCTTCTTAACGCTAAAGACGGTAAGATAGAAGACCTGAAATGGGAAGTTATCGAATCGCCGCGCCTCTTCGAAGCCATGCTCCGGGGCCGTCACTATTCCGATGTATCTATGATAGCCTCACGTATCTGCGGCATTTGCTCGATTTCCCATTCCACCTGTTCAATACAGGCAACCGAAGCTGCCTTCGGCTTTCAGCCTTCGGAACAGACCGTGCTGCTGCGTAAGTTGTTATATGATTCAGAGTTATTGGAAAGCCATGTTTTACACGCTTATTTTCTGGTAGCTCCGGACTGTCTGGGAGTGGGTAGTGTTTTTCCGCTTGTTGAAACACACAAAGAAGTAGTGGTCAGAGCCATCCAGTTAAAAAAACTTGCCTATAATCTAGCGGAAATCATTGCCGGCAGAAAGACTCATCCGATATCGCTAGTGGTCGGCGGTTTTACCAAATTACCTGACCCCGCCGCACTCAAAGCCATCCGGCAGAGACTGGTTGACGCCCTGCCGGACCTTGAGGCTACGGTAGCTCTGTTCAAAACCCTGAAGTTACCCGATTTCACACGGGAGACCGAATATATCGCACTTAAGAGCCCGAATGAGTACGCCCTTATCAACGGACAAATTGCCTCATCAGACGCCGGATTAGCTCCGCTGAACGACTACCTTAATGTTACCAACGAGTTCTGCGTCCCGCAATCCACCGCCAAATTTACTAAAAACAAACGTAGTTCCTACATGGTGGGGGCTCTGGCACGCTTTAACCTCAACCACGACCAGCTTTTACCAATGGCGAAAAAAGCAGCGGAAGAATTGGGATTAAAGGCACCGTGTCATAATCCCTTCATGATTACGGTAGCTCAGGTAGTGGAATGTGTACACGCCGCAGAAGAGTCCATCAGTATAATCGATAAACTTCTGGCCAAGGGGATTAAAGAAGAGCCGATTAACGTGAAAGTTAAGGCCGGTAGGGGTATCGGGTCAGTAGAAGCCCCGCGTGGTATCCTGTTCCACGATTA
>JAFGLR010000072.1 GCA_016927955.1 Dehalococcoidales bacterium | reverse complement strand
AGTATCGCTCCAAAAATATTCATTAATTCGGTTGCCTCTTGCATTAGGTGATTCATGCTATTTTACGCTTCAGGGTTTGCTGATTTTATTAAGTTAAGCCAATATCTACTTTCTTTCGCTTCTTTCCGACAAATTCTGATTCTATGAGCAAAATCCTTTTTACTTTCAGCTTCATTAGCTTCTATATAGTTTGCTCCGACGGAACCTGCTGCCCGGATTCCTTGACTAATTAATTCAATATTTATCGTATTTTTCGGCAATTTCTGAAAGTGAAATATTACCGCTTTAGTGAATTCAGCAGTTCTATCTTCTAGGTCATAACGTTTATTCGTCATTTTGATATTTAAATTTTTATCATTTCTATTTATTTCGAGTTTCGATATTCGAATTTCGTATTTAGTCTCTTAATGACCTTCCAGTCAGTTTTAAGAATACTTCCTCTAACGATATATGTTCCGGGTCCCCTATCTGGCTTTTTAAAGCATAAGGTGTATCCAGGGCAATTATTTTGCCGCCGTCCATTATGGCTATGCGTTTACATAAGCGGTCGGCTTCTTCCATATAATGGGTGGTGTAAAGAATGGTCATACCATTATCACGGAGGTTTTCGATGGTCTCGTAGATATTATTCCGTGACTGAGGGTCGATACCTACCGTCGGTTCATCGAGGAAAAGTAATTGTGGGTGGCCCATCAGGGCAATAGCCAGATTAACGCGGCGCATCATACCGCCGGAAAATTTTTCGACCCGTCCCTTTTTTGCCCGGTCGGCTAAACCCATCAGTTCCAGATTAGCCATAGCCTGCTGACGTGCTTCCTCGCTGCTTAAATTTGCCATCCGGCCAAAGAAGACTAGGTTATCGAAAGCAGACATATCTGCGTATAGAGCCAGTTCCTGCGGGCAGATGCCGATAAGGCTTCTAACCTTGTCGGGATTAGTTTTGGTGGAATAACCGCCGATAGCAAACTCGCCGGCGTCAGGCTGAATAATCGTCGAGAGGATGCGGATGGTAGTTGTTTTACCAGCCCCGTTAGGTCCCAGCAGCCCGAAAATTTCCCCTTTTTCGACGGAGAATGACACTCCGTTGACCGCCTTTAAGTCACGGAAGCTTTTTTGTAACTCTTTTGTAATCAGAAAAGGTTCGGCCATTATGCACCCCCGTTTATATACGATAGATTATGGAATACAATTATAGGATTAAAGCAATTATCTTTCAAGATATTTTCAATATTATTAAGTGTATCTGAAAAAGTAAAAGAGCCTTTTTCCCGGTATCATGCTGACCGAAAGACTAGTATTAATAATATTTGTTCAATAACTGCTCGGTTGACACTCTTAGTTATGAAGTATAGTATGTTCTACAGAAATCCTAAAAAACCTTAAGAATAGTGCTTTTAAGGGTATTCACCCGGAGGTAAGCGGTGAGTGACGTAAAAATGGCGAAAAGGCAGAAGGGCAAAAGATTAGTAAAAAAAATCAAACCTGTCGCTAATTCCACAGCGCGGGTCAATCAAGATATGGCTGTTTGGGAGGATATTTCCGCCAGTACGCTTATCGGTCTTTATATTGTCCAAGAAGGTAAGTTTAAGTTCGTTAACCCCCGTCTTGAAGAAATTATAGGTTATAGTAAAGAAGAACTCCTCGGTACGGAATCTTTAAGTTACGTTCATCCCCAGGATAGAGCAAGAGTAAGAGTAAATGCAATTAGAGTACTAAAAAATAAAGAATTAGGGTATGTCCCATACGAATACCGTATTATTCACAAAAGCCGAGAATACCGCTGGATAATGGAAAATGTAACGTCGATTATATTCGAAGGAAAGCTGGCCACCCTGGGCAATTTCATGGATATAACAGATATAAAGAAAGCTGAAGAGGCACTTAGACATAGCGAACAGCATTTAAAAGAAGCCCAGGCTTTAGGCAAAATCGCCAATTATGAGTTCAATCTTGCTACCGAAGGTGTTATCTGGTCAGAAGAGATGTACGAATTATTCGAACGCGATAAACACCTGCCTCCCCCAACCAGCCAAGAAATACCGAGCTATTTCATTCGAGAAGAGGGAGCTAAATTCTTTGATTTATCGCATAGGTCTGTCGATGAAGGAAAAGAGGTACACCAGGATATCACTGCTATACTGCCCTCAGGTAAAACTCCTGTTTTCCATATCTCGATACGACCAGTCAGGGATGATAAGGGACATATATATGCGGTATTCGGTACTATCCAGGATATCACCGAGAGAAAGAAAGCCGAAGAACAATTGAGGTTACAGGCGGACTTACTTGATTCTGCGGTTGATGCCATCTATGCCAGTGATGAAATGGGTAATTTTATATACGTAAACGAAGCAGCGGTTAAGCTGCATGGGTATACCAGGAGTGAGTTAATGCATATGAAAATGCAGGACCTGGATATACCCGAAACCGTCGAAAAGAAGCACCGGGAACTATTTAAAAAGGGAATATTATCTTTTGAGGGCACATTTTTAAGGAAAAATGGCTCCAGACTCCCGGTGGAAGTACACACCCGTTTAACAGAACATGAAGGGCACCAAGTTTTTCTTTCTGTCGGACGAGATATCAGCGGACGGATAATAGCTCAACAGCGCTTAAAGGAAAGTGAAGAAAAATTCCGTGCTCTATTCGAGCAGTCCAGAGATGCTATTTTCATAACCTCTGAAGATGGGGAGTTTTTCGATATAAACCAGAGTGCCTTAGACCTTCACGGTTTTACCAGACAAGAAATGCTGGGGCTTATGGCTGTTAAGCTATATGCGAATCCAGCCGACCATAAAAGATTTTTGCGTGATATAAAGACAAATGGCTCAGTCAAAGACTGGGAAGTTAAAATGTTAAAGAAAGATAAGTCAGAGGTATATTGCCTGCTGACGGCAGTTCCTCGTAAAGATAGTACAGGTGCTTTCATCGGGTATCAGGGAATAATCCGTGATATAACGCAGCAGAAACAAATGGAGAACGCCTTGAAAACACTATCTATGCTGGATGGGCTAACCGGTATTCCCAACCGGCGGCATCTCAATGAAACTCTGGAAAATGAGTGGCTCCGTGCCCGCCGTAATCAAACTCCCATCAGTATTCTAATGATGGATATAGATTATTTTAAGGCTTATAACGACCATTACGGACACCTGGCAGGTGACGACTGCTTACGGCAACTGGCCAAAGGATTATCAGAAGTCGTCCGCCGTCCTGCGGATATGGTGGCCCGTTATGGCGGCGAAGAGTTTATTTTCTTATTGCCGGATACAAAATTGGAAGGTGCGATAAACCGTGCGAAACGAGTGCGGGCAAAAGTGAAGTCACTAAATATTTCGCACGCTTATTCTCCAGTTGCCGGTCAGGTTACTTTGAGTATCGGAGTGGCTTCGATGATACCGACGGATAAACTAACCGTCGAGGACCTTATCAAACAGGCTGACGAGTGCCTTTATGCGGCTAAACAAAGCGGTCGGAATACAGTAAAATATCAGGTTTAGCAGTACTTACCATCTTATTCCACATCGGATGTGGAGAGTATTATCATTTGGATTGGTACCTGACTAACGCCGATTTAATCTCCTCCGTTTGAAATCAGCTTCATCCAAACGTTATAATTAGATAGTAAAATTCTTTTATTTTCCCCGTTAACATTGTTATCAGGAGGCAAATACGATTGAAGCAAAATAGTTTTGACCAATTCAAGGGTTCTGCAGATTATGTTACTTCAGAATCATTGCGGGATGCTGTAAATTTATCCATCGTGCTGGGCAGACCGTTATTAATAAGGGGTGAGCCGGGGACAGGAAAAACACAGTTGGCACACAGTATCGCCCGTTCGCTGCAGAAAAAGTTGATTACCTGGAACATCAAATCGACGACCAAAGCTCAGGATGGCCTTTATGTTTATGACACCGTGCAGCGGTTGAATGACAGTCGTTTCGGTGATAAAGATATCTCGGATATCAGTCACTATATTAAAAAAGGCAAGTTGGGACAGGCTTTTGCTTCGCCGGAGCAAGTCGTGCTTCTTATCGATGAAATAGACAAAGCCGATGTCGAGTTTCCTAACGACCTGTTAAATGAGCTTGATGAGATGAGCTTCTATATTCCGGAAACGAATGAGACTGTATCAGCTATTCACCGTCCGGTTACGATTATCACCAGCAATGCGGAAAAGGAGTTACCCGACGCTTTTCTCCGTCGCTGTATTTTCCACTATATCGAATTTCCCACGCCGCAATTAATGGAAGAAATCGTCCACGTCCATTTCCCGGATGTAAAAAATAAACTTATGGACACGGCTATCAAAGTGTTTTACTCACTGCGGGATGTCGATGAATTCCGCAAGAAACCTTCGACCAGTGAACTTATCGATTGGATTAAAGCCTTGATTGCTTGCGATGCGTCGCCGGAAAATGTTACCCGCGAGATACCATTTGTCGGTGCCCTGCTGAAAAAAGAAATAGATTACGATTACTTCATCAACAATTACCTGGCGAGAAACAGCCAGCGGCGGTAAGGCGATGTTTATCGGTTTTTTCTATACACTACGGAAGAAAAAAGTACCTGTCTCCGTTACCGAATGGATGACGCTCCTCGAGGCGATGGACCGTGGCTGCATTAATAATCTCGATGAATTTTATTATCTTGCCCGTTCCATACTGGTAAAGAGCGAAGGTCATTTCGACCATTACGACCTGGCTTTTCAGGAATATTTCAATGGAATTATCTCAGAGTCCGAGGATATCTCCGACCAGATAAGAGAATGGCTGAGAGAGTCATTAGCTTTTCGGAAAATCTTCGACGAAAATCCCGAATTATTCGATAAAATGACTCTCGAAGAGGTAATGAAGGAACTGGAAAAACGGCTGGCTGAACAGAAAGAGCAGCACGACGGAGGCAGCCGATGGATTGGTCGCGGCGGGACTTCCCCGTTCGGTCATTCCGGTTACCATCCCAACGGTATTAGAATTGGCGGCGAGTCCGGCGGACGGCACGCTATTAAGATTGCTCAGGAAAGGCATTTCCGTAACTACTCCAGTGACCTCACGCTGGATACGCGTCAGATGAAAGTGGCGTTGAGGCGATTACGCCAATTAACCCGTACCGGTCCGGAAGACGAACTGGACCTGGATAAAACGATACACGCCACGGCGAAAAATGTCGGCGACCTTGAATTAATCTGGCGGCGGTCGCGTAAAAATACGGTGAAGCTTTTGCTGTTAATGGACGTCGGCGGGTCGATGGACCCCTATGCTTTACTATGCAGCCGTCTCTTTTCGGCGGCCCATTCAAGCTCGCATTTTAAGGATTTCCAGTATTATTTCTTCCATAATTGCATTTATGAAGACCTTTTTGCCGATATTGAACGGAGTGAAAAGGTGGGTACCGAACATCTGTTACATACGCTGGAACCGGACTATAAAGTAATTATAGTCGGTGACGCCCGGATGGGCAGCTGGGAGTTGGTGGAACCTTATGGGGCTATCGATTACTATCATAATAATCCCACCCCGGGAATTGTCTGGCTGAAACGCTTTTCCGAGCATTTCACCCGTTCGGTCTGGTTAAATCCGGACGATCTGAAATACTGGAATCATGCTACGGTGAAAGCGATAAGCCGGTTATTCCCGATGTATCAGCTGACTATCGACGGACTGGAACAGTCCGTCAAGAAACTGGTGGTAAAACGGTAATTTTTATTAATTAGAATTCAACCGTTATTTTCTCAATCACATCTTGAGGTTTGCGGTGCCACCGGACAAAGACCATGATGACATAGGTCAGACACAGACACATCAGGATTACCGAAAAGGTCACATAAACATAATCCGGCAAATCAGCGTTAGATAGCCACAACCGGGATAGTATAACTTCGGTGTGTATGGCCTTCGGACTAAAGTTGATAAACCAGGCATAGTCATTAAAGAGCCATACCCATATAGCCGGAAAAATAGCTAACGCGAGGGTAATTGCACGCTCGCTTTTATAAGATGTTTGTGCGGCAGCGTAAATAGCTAAAGGAATAATAATTATAAGATACTGGTAGTTTATCCGGTAAAATAGCGCTACAAAAAGCAGAATTCCGATTAGAATAGCCTGTAACGGGGTAATTCGTTTCAGATAAATGAAGACCCCGGTGGTGATAAAGGCAGCAATAGCTAATCCGACACTCCAGCGTATTAACCCGATTGTCTCCCAGCCAAATATATTGTGTAAGTAACTCAGTAGAGACGCCAAGCCGTTGAAGCAAAACATCAACGGATATTGATACGCCGGGTCGGCACTGGAATAAAATATTGACCGGCAATAATCTCCGAAATTGCCGGTTACCCAGAAAGGTGCGGAAAAAATTATAGACACCCCGGCTATTATCAAGAAATTGCGTAATAAATACCTATAGTTCATAATCCGGGCTGAGGCAATTATCATTAAAATAATGCTAAAGACCGTATGTTGCTTTGTTAATAATGCCAGTCCGGCGAACAAGAAGGCAATCCGATCGTGTTTTTTTACGAGCATAACGAGTGCCAGCAGCAGGAAAAGGGCAGCAATTGTGTCGAATTGTCCGAATACGGCTGATTCATACCAGGCAGCTGGGTTTAACAACCAGAGGCTGGCAAAGAGGAGTTTTTTATATTTAGAACCGGGGACGGCCCAGAATATAACACCCCCGATGGCTAAATCGGCGAATATTAACGGTCCTTTCATGGCGAAACGCCAGCTGATATCGATAAATGAACTGTTAACGACACTCTGGGGGGCAAAAGCCAGTGATATGCCCAATATTAGAAGCCAGACCGGAGGATAATTAAAACTCCACCCCTGTACGGGGAAGATATCGCCGTTGGCACCGGCATATCGGTAAAAGTCTAACCCGTGTTCCTGAAAAATTTTGGCGAAAGCCCAGAACTGGTTCACGTCCGGCCCGGCGGATAATGGGGCAGCCCAAATCCTGATGAAAGCCGCCAGGGCTATAATGATGCCAAACGAAATATAAGGAATAAAATTCCTGATTTGTCTTGATGGTGGTTTCATTAAAGAGTACTCTTTCCCAAATTGTCTCTCTGGATATCGTAGCACGCAACAAGGCCAAATGCCAGTTCAGGATGGCGATAGGAAAAGAGTAATTCTAAGACTATATTATTTCGATATCGGAGGAGTATTATCGAACGTAATTAAGCCCCGTTTAACCGCCAGTACCACAGCATGAGTACGGTCATTAGCGTTCAATTTACGGAGAATTGAAGAAATCTGGTTTTTAATCGTTTGTTCGCTGGTACCCATTAGCTGAGCGATTTGTTTATTGGAATTGCCGTTTGTAATCTGTTTCAGCACCTGCGTTTCTTTATTAGTGAGTGGAGCGGTGACGGTATCCATATTCTTCCCTATGCCTACCATATCCTGAAACTGCTTTAACACACGCTCGGCCACTTTTGGTTTAGTTAATAAGCTATCGTTAATAGGGTACTCGCCGGCACAGGCTTGCTTAATAGTATTTATCAATTCCTGCTTGCTAACTTTCTGGTCGATATATGCAACGGCACCGGTTTTAATAGTTTCGAAGAGCTCTTCATTATCAAAATTCGGCGAGATTATGATCATCCGGCAGCTGGGAAAACTGTGTTTGATTTTACGGCTTAACTCAAGTCCTGACAGAGTAGGGTATTCGATATCGATAAGTAAAATATCCGGGGCCTGGTCCTCGATGACGTTCAGAATATCGTCGGAAGGTGATATGCCGGATACTTCGAGGCCGGGTTCACTCGATAGAAGCTCACGGAGGCCATCTCTAACAAGTACTTGCTTATCTATAATCAATACACTTGTCTTATTCATTTTTATACCTTCCTACCTAGTGGAGAACCGGTCTTTATTAATTCCTACTGATTAAAGATAAGCATTATTGTCATTCCTGTCAAGTGGAGAAGAAAGTCAGAGGCGTTTTTAATCCTTAAGTTTATTGTACTTTAAGGTGAATACTCAAAGATTTTCAGGAAGTTTATTTTTAAGTTCATTTCTGTAACTATATCGCTCTCATATACTTTTTCATAATGTTCAAGTTTCTCCAGGGGTACCGGACTTTCAAGTGGAGATTGGCCGACCAATATGTAGTCTCCCGTTGATTGGCTGTTAATAAAATCTGTTGCTTCTTCATAACTAGGAAAAACCTGGCTGGACTGTATAAACTTATTCCCGGATATAGTCTTATAAGAGATGACTGTGGAAGTATTATCCGGTGTTACCGCCTGCCCGTTGAAATTATATAACCGTGTCATCATACTATAGTAATATTCGGGGTAATATAGAATTACAGGGACCCATCTGTCACCTTGTTGCTTGTAATAAAGTTCAGCGTAATCCGAAAGGGTATTCCCGGCCCAGACAGCGATATTCGGGAACCTAGTCTTGATACTATTATTTGGTATTGCCATGGTCAGGTCGATAATCAAATACCTTGACCCCAATTTATCTATTTGCTGATTTGCGTCCGGCTCATTCTGGTCGGTTAGATATCGAGCGACTGCTGCGGCTCCGCTTTGGTGGGGGTTTGTATTAGGGATACGGTGGGCAACTTCAGTAATCATATGTCCGTAAGCCCACCAACTTAGCACGCCGTAGGCTGATTCCGGATAATCGTAATATTCACCGGACGGTTCTTTATATAAATCGTAGTAGAAATCCGGGTACTGGAACGGTTCCGGTGTATTTTCTCTCATCCATATTAGAGCATCGTGCCAGTATCGGTCCATCCCTTGGTCGACCTTGGCGATATTTAACAAAGGTTGTATGCTCGGGAAAATGACTAAAAATACTATAATAATTACTGCTATAGAATAGTATACGGATTTAATTACTATTCCGTCGGACTTAGGCATCTGTTGAAGATGTTTTTTTGATTTCTTGGAAACTTTAACGGGTTTGGCGAATTTTTGTCTAAGCCGTTTCCAGATTCCCGGTATTGCATCAATGAATACCCAAGCGAAGTAAGCACTGAGGATGGCGACGTTAACAGTTAAGTATGCCATAAAACGGGCTTGGCCGGCAGTAGCGGTGAATACTATGATTGTCCAAACTAGTAATAGTATTTTTATGCTGCTGATTTTTCTGATGGTGTTAACAAAAAGTATTACAAATCCGATAACAGCGAGTATGCCGGGTATTCTAAAATAAATCCAAAAACGAGTAAGTGTAAATTCTCCATTCACAATAAAGAAAGGCTGCACTTCGGAGATGGTTAGCTGACGGGTATTAGGCGTAAATACTGAGAACTGATGAATGGCGTATTTTACTAAAGAAGGGTCGATTAAGTAGGCGACCAATACTGCTATACCGCCTAATACTAATGAGCCTACCAATAAATAATACTTTTTCAGGTGTAAGAGTTCAGTTAGCCTGCCGATACCGAATAATACCGGAACGGTGATAGCTCCGGCGGATAAAGAGAGAATTTCTATATTGGCATAGGCAAGTTGGTTTAAAAAGGGAGCAATCATAAGAAGAGGTACTATGAAGACCGGTATGGCAATAATTATAAGGTAATCGGTGTTCCGGAGTTTTAAGTAATCGATAATAAACATTAAAACGAAGAAGCAAAAAATTAGAAAGACGAATAGTAATCCGCCGACCCAGGTCAAGAGATATAGCCCCAGTGCGATACCGCCTATTATTGCATATACCAACGGTTTTTTTAATGGTTTATACCCGGAGGTTTTTATGCCGGTAAAAGTGACCTGGTTCGTCTTAGCCGATTTAATTGCCATTATCAGAAATAAAATAGTAAGGGTACTGAATAACACCTCGGCGACATGATGGTCCGCCTGACCTAATTCGGAGACCATAAAAAACATGGTGGGTAAGATGCCGACCACGAGGGCTGCAAGTAAACCAACTTTACGGCTGAATAAGGTTTTACCGATGAAATAAACTGGCAAAATCGTGAGGACACCCAATATCGGCGGAGCATAAACGGCGACCATTTCAATAGTATGTTGTGTCGGTGCTCCGAGTCCGATAACCCAGGTAACAAAACCTAGTAAAATATCGAAAAATGGGGCGAAAAAGACATCCTGTCCGTAAGGAAAGTATGAGTATGGGTCAAAAGCAATACGGAAGGGGAAATGATGCAGCAGGTTCTCGATAAGGCGGACATGGTACCAGGTGTCATTACCCTGGAAATTCACCCAGCCGGAGCCGAAAACGATATCGTATTGCGGGAGAATCCTAAATAACAGGAGAATTATCCCGATTACTAGCAATATGGCAACATCTATTGCCCAATAGTACTTAATTTTCTGGTTGTCTTTTGTATTATTCATATATCGTATTAAATCGAAATAGTTAGCCAGAGATCGATTGTCTTTAACTATCTTATCGTTGCTTCATTAAATGCTATTATACTATTTTCCTTCAAAAATTAAAACGAAGGCTATGTATAATAAGGTGCCGCCTTTCAGGCCGGAAAAGTCTGTATTATGGCGGTTCAGGAAGAAAATCTATGCTTTATCAGAAACCACCCGATTTTCATACCATCCTTAAATCGGCCTAACTTAGCTGTCCCCTGCCTAGGACGGTATGTTATGGGTATTTCTCTGATTTTATATTTGTGTTTGGCAAGTTGAGTTAATAATTCGGCTTCGAATTGAAAACCGGTCGTTGTCAAATGGAGGCTTTTAATTACGTCTTGCCGGAAGCCCCAGTAACCGGTGCAAAGGTCGCTGATATTGGTGCCATATAATAGATTGGCCAGCCAGGTCAGTAAATGATTGCCGATAAAATTAGTGCGTCTTAAAGCCCCTTTTTCAAGTTTGCCCTTTAATCGCGAACCTGTGACCACGGGATATTTCTGCAACACCTCCAACATTTCGGGAATATAGGCTGCGGGATAAGTAAAATCACCGTCGAGCATAAAAATAAAATCGGCGTTAATTTCTTTTATAGCAGTTCTTACACCCAGTCCTTTTCCCTTGGGGACATGCAAAACACGCACGCCTTTTTCTTGAGCTTTTTGTACTGTCCGGTCGGTAGAGCCTCCATCAGCCACAACAATATCGAGCTGATAGCCCATTTCATGTAGAGCCTTAACAGGAATCTCATCGATTACGCTGCCGATAGATAATTCTTCGTTAAGCGTAGGCAATATTATGCAAACGTCTTGTGGCATAAATTACTTTCATATTCTTAATTAGGGTTATCTTGGGTAAAAATTTATAAATAATAGATAACTCTATGGTATAATACCCTACATATTAGCATTTAATTAATATTTTTCCAAATAATATTATCCGGTAATGCGATGAAAATATTAATCGGTACCCCAATACATCGAGGCGGAGCTTTTGCTCTCGATAAGTTCCTGGCTAATCAGGAAAAGATACACCAGCAAACGCCTTCCTGCGAACTGGTGTTTGCCGCTTGCGAGCTTGATTATATTCCTGAGTTGAAGAGTCTGGTTAGTCAGTATCGTCTCAGGGCGAGAGTAATTCCTTATGAAGTCATCAAACCGGATTGGGCTAAAAGCCGGTTCTGGAATATTGCCTGTGGAAGGGAAGCATTAAGGCAATACTTTTCAGCCCGGACCGAATATGGCAGTCTTCTTTTTTTAGATGCGGACATGACTTTTGATACAGCCGTGGTTGAAATAATGGAGAGGGAATTAACAGGCTATGACACCGTTTTTTGCGGGTACCGGTTAAGAGATGGTGGAACAGGCTTGGCCGGTGCCGGTTGTTTAATAATGACGCGGCAAATATTACAAAAAATTAAGTTCCGGTGTTATGAGTTTAAAAACGGTTGTGCCATCAGTGAAGACAACACTCTGGAAGTTGACTTGTATCGGGCTGGGGCTCGCATAAAGAAGGGCTTTTTCCTATCTATAGACCATTATATTAATACCGATGAGGCCAAGCACATCGAGCCGCAGCACGTAAGCCTTTATAGAAGAATCACTACCAATCCCTTGTTCCGGTATTGTCTTAACCGATTGGGTATTCTGATTCACGTCAATTTATCGTGGAGATTATTTGTCATAATGGGTAAACTAACGAGAAACCGCTAACCGTTTACTAGGTATAGAAAAATCATGCTTGATACGGGCGTATATCGATACGCTGCACACTGCAATCGGTAACGGGGCGGTCTTTGAATGGGCAATTCCGGCAGGAAGTAAATCGATGAGGGTTATCCCGTATTATTCTTCTGATTTCGGCTGCTCGTTTGCTCCACCAGATGGACTTAAACGTTGTCCCATCTGCGAGTATTCCGTAAGGATGTTCGGCACTGCTATCCTGGTCGCAGGAGACTACAGTTCCATCGGCAAATACTGTCGGAAATATAAAAGCCTCTTCACAGATAAAATCTCTGCGATTTATCCGCTTGCCATTCTCATATTCATAAGCTTGTAAATCCTGTGTTTCAGGAATCAAGTCCTGATGATGAGTTTCATCCGGAATATCAATTATCGATAACGTTCTTAGCGTTACCATATCAAATTCGTTGTCGGTACCGAATTGCTTTAACAGGGGTACTTCGTGTTCATTGTGTTTCATTACGATAAACCGGTGGTGCAGTATCGGATAGTTCTGGCCTCTTTGTTTTTTTATCTCGGCTATTTTATGGACGCCATCCAAGGCTGGGGCAAGTTTAGCCCCGACACGGTAAAGACTGTTGGTTTCGTCGGTTAAACCATCGAGAGCCACAATAAGGTAGGTTGGCGGATAGTCCAGCAACGCTTTTATAACATCAGGATTATCCAGATTTTGTCCGTTGGTCGAGACGAAAGTAGTGATGCCCCGGTTATGCACAATTCGCAGCATTTCTGCCAGATACGGGTGTAATAAAGACTCCCCCCAGCCCCAGAGACTGAGTGTCATCAAGTACGGTCCGACTTCGTCAATCAGCCGCTTTAATAAAGCCGGGGACATTGCCTGGGGTTTACGTTTAAGTATACCGGTTCCTGTCGGACAAACGGTACACTTTAGATTGCAGTAGTTGGTGAATTCAATCTGCATGTGCATCGGCCAGCCCCACGGGTACAATTTCCGGTAAACTAGATTGGCTCCGGTTTTTAAGAGATTAAACCGCTTCCCCAGTGTCATATTCTTTATGTGAATATCCATAAGGTCGAATTGGAAATCATAACGGCCTCGGCAAGTGATATCGTAGAACAACTTCGGTGATTTCTTAAAATAATTCCAGCGTTGCTGTAGTCTCATCTATTTCCCTTCAACGGTATCATCCGGTCTCATAACTCTGTGGAATTCGTAGTGCACCATTTTTTCGGCGGCTTTACCTATCCCAAGGCTGTAGCCCGTCATTTGCCCGATACTATCTAATATCAACCCAACGATTAAGGCCGGCAGAAGACCCCAATAAAGGCGGCGGGCAATTTTATGACGGTTAATATTCTTCTGAATGCGTGAAAAGCGGAGGAAAGGGATACCGGGTGACGCAACCGTATACATTACCCGACGGTACCACGGCCACCATTTAGCCCAAGTGCCCGCAAATTCCCGTCCGGCGTAATAACGTGCCGGAATCCAGGTTCCCCAGGAGTTGAAGTTCTGGTGGGAGGTGCAGGTTCCCGGTTCCAAATAGAGTTTGTATCCCTGAGCCGTAATATACCGGTGGAGAATACTTTCTGCCTGCATTAAAACGGGTAGTTTTTCGCCGAAAGATAACAAAATGTCTCTCTTATAGCAGCTATTATGTCCGGGCAGATGACGGATTTCTCCGGGATTTATCGGCCGGGTCCAGTCTCCGTAAGCCTGAAAAAAATCAGCCCAGCTGACTGGATTATCCGGGTTGGCATTTTGCATACTGGGACCGACTGCTGCCCATGGTTGCCGGTGGTCCAGCATAAATAATTCCGCCCAATGATTATCGGGGAAAGAATGGTCTTCTGTCAGGGCAACCAGGGGAGCACGGGCTTTTAATATACCGGCGGTAAACCCTCCCGATATCGAATGGACTTTATCAACCGGAACGATTTGCCAGCTGTGGAAAGGTTTTAACTCATCCTCGATTATGTCTTGGCAACTATCGGGAGATACGATGACTATTTCCATAAGTTTTGCCGCCGTTTGCTGTTGCAGGCAGTACAGTGTTTTGCGTACCGTTTCGAACTTATCGGGAATGACGACAATAGCCGATAAAGCCGGGAGGCTTTGTTTCGAGTCGCTTGCAGTTGGCTCACTATTATCCGTCATTATTATCCTATCTGAATTAACCTTTATTAGCTTGAGGCTTTTTATCTTTATAACCTTTATATTTTAAACGATAACGTTTGATTAAGTTAAATATTACGTATAGACTAACCGTAAATTGTGTCCCCAACCACGCATAGCCGACACCAATAGTCCCGACTCTATTTATAAGCAGGTAGCTTGCCATTAATATAGCTATCGTCTGAAAAGCGTAAATCAGACATAATTCCTTGATTCGGTTTTCGATGCGCAGAATAGTGTTGTATATATAGTTAACACCTAAAAATACACCGGCAACAGCCATTATTCTTAGTAATGCTGTACCGTTAATCGAATATTGCGAACCGAAAAGGGATAATATCCAGCCTCCTGCCAGCAGCATAACTACTATTGCGGGTATCAGTAATAAGTAGGTGAACCGAAGTGCCTTGCGTATGTTAAATTGCAGGTCTTCCTCAAAATGAGAACCTTCCGCAAATAGAGAATTTGCCGTAGCGGTGGGGATAGCTCCCAGCAGACCGGCCAAAACCCAGGTTATATAAAAATAAGCATTCTGCGTTGAGCCCAGCACATTTATGATTATGATAGGCAGTATCCATGTGTGAGCCGAGTGAAGTACCGTCGCAAGGTAGTTGCCTATTGAGTACCGCCATAAATTTCCGATAAGATTACGGTTTAAAGCTGGCTTTATCCGGTAACCCTTCTGTGCTCTGGGTACGAGAACAAATAACCCGATAGTGACTGCAATAGCTACAGCGATGCCTAAAGACGAGGCGATGCCGAAGCTACGGAAAAATAATACCAGGAGAAACGGCAGGGGGATTTTTAATAGAGAATAAGTTGCATCCATTATCAAGACGTAATTAGCCCGTCTTTTGGCGACGTAAATTGCATCTGTTATCGTAGAAAAGGTCGAGACGATAACAAAGAATATGAAAGCGATGGCGTAAATGGCATTACGCTGGATAAACCTCAATGCCGGCGACCATAAATCAAGACCCAGAACGAAAACTACTGCAATAACAATAGCTATTAAGCCGCATAATGTTAAACAAGTATTTATCAGGTCGTTGGGTTTTTCGGCTTTAGGTAGGAAACGGATGACAGTTATATTTGCCCCGAATAGACTTAAAGCAGCCAGTAAAGAAATAGCGGACAGTGCAGCCGAACCGTAGCCGACGTCGTTTGTATTATATATACGGGCTACGACCATCCAGAAGAAGAAGCCGAGTCCGGCAGTTACCGCACTGTTAACCATAAGAAATAGAGAATTCCTATATAGCGGACTTCGGATACGGGCAAGTACAGACATAATACCCGTCCTGGAAACGGGAGCATTTTGCCGGGGATTCATATCTGCTTCGGGATGTGCATTCCTGTATTTAAGCACCATAAAAATAAGTTCATATCGGGCACTTCCTAACTAATAATCCAGAATAGCAGATGCGGTATATCAAGTAAATATCGGGGCACGATAAATTTTTGTAATCTGCCCGTTTGATAATAGGAAATTCAGGTGTTAACATTAGGCGAGTACATTATGTGATAAAAATTTCTGCACAAACGGGTGAGTTAATAATGACGCCGAAGGTATCGATTATAACAGCCACTTATACGTTAGACCGCCTGGACGACGTTAAGCAATTGCTGGATAGCGTTAACCGTCAGACCGATAATAATTACGATATGTTCGTAGTGGTGGAAAGAACCCCTGAACTGGTCGATAAGATTTCAGCGTATATATCTGAGAAAAAATATGCCAATATACAGTTAGTTTATAATGATGGCCCGGGCGGAGCTTCGGCAAACCGGAACCTGGCAATAAATAAAGCCAAGGGTGATATTATTGCTTTTGTCGATGACGATGCCGTAGTAAGTCCTGATTGGGTAAGCGGGATTGTTAAGACCTTTACCGAGGACGATTCGGTTATCGGGGTTACCGGACCGATTTTACCTCTCTGGCAGGACGGTGCGGCAGATTGGGTATCCCCGGAATTTTACTGGATATTTTCCTGTACCGCCGGTGACTCAGAAGAAAAGATTGAAGTACGCAACGGTTATTGCACGAATCTTTCTTTTAAAAAGGAAGCTTTCGAGAAAGCCGGACTGTTCAATACCGATTTGGGTGTTAAGGGACGGGGACGGGGAGGCTGGCAGGAACCGGGGGGTGAAGAAACGGAACTGGCGATTCGTATTAGAGATATCACCGGAAAGCGCATAGTATACAGTCCTGACGTTTCCGTGCAACATAAAGTATATGCCTATCGTTTAAGCTGTAATTTCATTTCCCGGCGGGCTTTCTGGGAAGGCTATGGTAAAGCATTATTAAATAAAAAATTCCGGTCGCGCGATAATAAAGCCAACGTACTGGCGACCGAGCATTCCCTGCTAAAAAAAATATTGTTTTACCGGTTACCGCGGACTTTCAAACTAATATTCACGAAACCGGGTACGGGTTTTCGCCAATTCGGCTTGATTGTAACTGTGTTAAGCTGTGTGGCCGCCGGTTATATGAAATATTATCTGACTAACTAAGATATACGTTCCAGCACGCTTAAGAAGATACGGTTGATGGCAAAGGCATCTTCCGTATTAACCGGCATATCGTTATTGTTCTTAATGTTATCCACGAATAATTCGAAATACTGTTGGTGGCTGTTTTTGTGCCGGAGGGTGAGCGTCCGCACGGTATTCTGTATGAGCGACCCGGCTATCTTGCTCATTTGAATGAGAGAGTCCGTTCCCCGGCTGAATATGCCGTAACCTCGGGTTGGGCAGGTTTCGACCAGATTATGATTATGGCCGTTTAACATAATATGGCGTTTCATTCCATCAATCGTTATCAGAGGATATTCCAGGCCGGGGCTGTTAAAAGAGACGTAAAAACCAGCAAAGCCTCTTTCGGAATCGAAAGTGACCCGTAATTCATCATAATTAACCCAGTTATAGGGGCCGCGTTTGGCTATATAAACGTCTTTAAGCTGCAGGTTGCCGCATATTTTATAAAGCATATAAATGGGGTGGATGATAGTCTCCCCGAGACGGCCGCCGGGCAGCGTATGGCACCAGTGCTTCGGATTAGCCAGCATTTCCTCATCGACCGGATGCAGACACCTGATATCGACATTCAGGATTTCTCCGGCGTCTTTCCGGACGAGTTTTCTTAGCAGTGCCAGCATCTGCGGATGGTATAGCATCGAGTAAGAAATATTGAATTTATTAGCCTTATTTGCCCGGAATTTGTATAAATCCTCAATTTTACAGGTTTCTTCCAGGTTCATCGCCAGCGGTTTTTCGCAGGTGACATGACAGCCTGTCTCGAAAGCCTTCTCGATAATGCTCAGATGAGTATTCGGGGGTGTGCAAATATCCACAATGTCAGGCTTTTCTGCTTTCAATAATTCGTTGATATCAGTATAAGAATGGGGTATTTGCCAGCGCCGGGCAGTATTTTCCGCGGCTATTTTATTAACATCGCAGACAGCGATAATGGAAATACCCGGTATTTTCCGCCAGGAGGGGAAATGGGCGTCATTAGCGACTGCCCCGGTACCGATAACAGCTACTTTCAGGATTCCGGACAAAAAATGTCCTCCTTTTTTGTGCCTTTAAAATCTAGATATTTTGTTTTGCTTATTCTACCATTTTATACAGAGGTTTGTGATATTTAGACGGCGGATATATAATCATTCGTAATGCAAGAGAATTTAACCGTAGTAATCGGCGGCGGGGCCGCAGGTATCTGTGCGGCCATTAATAAAGGCCGTCGGGGTGAGCCGGTTATTATCTGCGAGAAGGCCGGACAACTCGGGAGGAAGATACTGGCGTCCGGCAACGGCCGCTGCAATCTTCTAAACGACAACCTCAGTGAAAAGTATTATAACCGTGCGGCGAGGGAACTCGTAAAGTCAATATTTGCCCGGTACGGTAAATCCGAAATACTGGATTTTTTCAAAGGTCTCGGCCTGAACGTTTATTCGCAGGACGGACGGATATTCCCGGTAACGAATCAAGCGGCTTCCGTATTGAAAGTGCTGGAATTGGAACTGAAGAGGCTGGCAATACCGGTTGAATACAATTTCAACTGTTCAGCAATATCCATTCAAAAAGGTCGTATTGTTGTTTCCGGCGGTGCCGGTAAGCAAATCGAATGCCGGAAGGTGATTTTAACCGGGGGCGGCAAGTCTTACCCGGTGCTTGGTTCGGACGGCAGCACGTATGAGATAGCGAAACATCTGGGACATACTATCGTAGAACCTGTGCCGAGTGCCGTCCCGCTTATAGTTAAAGACAGCCTATGCCGCTATTTACAGGGTCAGCGGATTAGCTCCGGGGTAAAAAGCATCATCGATGGCAAAGAGGGCCGAACATTTAAGGGCGAACTGCTCTTTACCAAATACGGCCTGTCCGGCACCTGCATTCTTGACGTTAGCAATTCTATTTCAGTGGCTTTGAACCGGCAAAAAAAGGCCAATGTATTTTTATCCGTTGATTTAGTGCCGTTTATGGATAAACCGCAATTAAGAGACGAACTCGCTAGGCGTAAAAAAAGTGGCTACGCTCCGGAAGATATGCTGACCGGGATTTTACCGAACAAGCTCACTTTTGCGGTAAAGGATATATTTGAACAAAACGATATTGAAACGGCAGTTGATTCTTTGAAAGCCCGGCGCTTCCCGGTAGTTGCTACCAAAGGTTGGAACGAAGCTGAGTTTACCAGTGGCGGCATCTCTGTCAATGAAGTTAATAGTGAGACGCTGGAGTCTAAATTACATAAAGGCGTTTACTTTGCCGGGGAAGTCCTAGATGCGGATGGAGAACGCGGAGGCTACAATTTAGCCTGGGCCTGGGCTTCGGGTTTTGTAGCGGGGATGACGGGTTAAGAGAGCCCCTGTATAATGAAGTTATCCGACTGGTAGATTAATTTTCAAATCCCCGGGCTAATAGTATTAGGAGGTTGGCATGTATATTACCGGACTGGATAAAGTCGAAAAAACAATACCTCAGATGGAAGGAGCTAAAGGTGTTTTCAAACAGATACCTTTGTCCAGGAAAGATGGCGTTCCGGCATTTTCCTTCCGGGTATTTACTATTAAGCCGGGGGGACATACTCCGTTCCACCGGCATCCGTCTGAACACATGAACTATGTGATAAACGGGAAAGGCGTATTAGTCGCGGAAGATAAAGAATATGAACTGAATGAGGGTGATTTTGCTCTTGTCTTACCCGGTGAGAAACACCAGTATAAAAACTCCTTGAAAGACCGGGATTTCCGAATAATCTGTGCTGTTCCCAAAGAATACGAATGAAAACTTTTTTTGGCGGAGTATATATTTGAAGAATGGTTGACTTCGCTGTGATAATACTGCTTAATGTTACTTGTGGATGACGGTAATGGGCGATACCCGGCAAGCCGGAATAGTATACAAGAACGGAGGTTAATAAAATGGTAAATCTACCCGAATATGTGTCCAAGAAAGAAGTACGGCGGGTGTGTAAAGAACTCGGTTTAAAGGATTGGACGGCAATAAAAAAGCCGGCGGTCACCGAGAAGGAAGCGTCCGTAATTCTAAAAGTCGTTAACCAGACTAAAATGAAAATACCTCTCAAGGAATTTCAGCAGGGGCTGGTAGTAGAACTCGAGCATGGTACGATGTATGCGGATGCCAATGTCACCAATAATCATCCTATTCTTACGGGTAAAATTGTCCTGGCCCATTTGAAGGAAACGATGGATTATTATGAACGCCTGGAAGTCGTGGAAATCGAGGGGGACATACTAAAAGCGGTGTTATCAAAAGACCAGAAAAAAACCGAAGACAAGTATAAAAAACTGGCAGCCGCACAGGAATTATTGATAAAAGCGGTTAAGGCTCAGTTACCGAAGTCAAAATAGTAATAACGGTGATAAATTACTCATAAATGCGGTTTATGGCGGACTTTGCGCCAGTAATTACCGATAATAATGTCTGCTTCTCCCGGATTCCGGTTATTTATGTGCCGTTGATTTCGATCCGGTTCGCTATTACCTCGTGATTTTGCTTAATTCTTCAAGGGATGCCTAATAGTGAATATAAATGTTTCTAAATCTATTTTTTCCACTGGTACCCGCAGGTGTTGCATTTCCATTTTCTTTTAATAAAAGGCAAAGTAGTGCCCAGACTACCATTAATGGGAAAAGTCAATATCAATAAAATATAAGTCGGTAGAGTGTAATAAGGTTCATAACGGATTTTGGAGGAATGACATCTCGGACAAACATCTTCCGGTAAAGTATTCTCAGGCGGGGGTTCTACGATATTGAGAATACGAGTGGCTTCTGCTGCATCGGATTCTCTTACCATTAACTTAACACCGCCGACGGCATAGGAATAAAACCGGTTGGCGGTAACGATATGTTCATTGGCTACGAAAGACCAGATGCCTTCTGATTCTAGTTTTGTAGATGCCAGATTAGCTGTTTCAGGATAGTCGAAACTTGCTATCGGTACTAATTTTTCTGATGGTTCGGAAGTGTTTTTCTCTTTGGGGGGTGTTTTTATATCCGGTGGAAACTTATCCACCAATTCTGTTTTACATTCCGAGCAAAGTTTGACCCAATCTTGATGCCCGCAGCCGCATTTTGGGCAGTATTTCATATTAATATCCCTTTAGTTCGCTAATATTTTATGCTATCTGCAAAAATATATCAACAGGGGGATGAAAAGCTAATACAATAATGGCATTCAGTTTGGCATAATTATGAAATCTTTCTTAAAGACCGGAACAAGAGGAACATCAGGACGGTGAAAACAATACATGCCCCGGCAAGTATGGTCAGGCCGTACCGGGGGCCTAACGATTCGGCCAGAGCCCCGGCAAGTATCGCCCCGAGTGATACCAGCCCGCGGTCGAGGCTCATCAGACTTACCACACGTCCGTGGTAGGCCGGTAGTGTTTTTTCCAGTAAAAGCGATGTGGTCAGGGTCAGGAAAGCCGTGGCTGTACCGCCGGTAATAACCAGCGCCAGAGCCGAAATGGCAAACCAGCGGCTCTGAGCCAGCAGCCCCAGCGAGGCTCCGAATACCAGCAATAAGCCCATTAATATGAACCCGCGCCCTTTTAGTTGCGTTACCGAGGCGATGGTCAGGGAACCGATAAGAGCTCCGACACCCGTAAAAGCCAGTAGCCAGCCGGCTCCCGAACGGCCGATTTCCAGTACATCGAGGGCTATGAGGGGTATGAATACTTGCTGGTAAGGCAAACCGAAAATGAAAAGCAGCAGGGCCAGAGCTACCAGATAAAGTAAGACGGGGTTGCGAAGAATATAGCGAAATCCGTCTGTAAAATCGGTTAGCAGTGTCGTTTGGGTTTGCGGCGTGTCTCCCGGGACGTTTTTGTTCATCTTTATTTTATAGGTCGTCCAGATGACGAAGACAAAGATTAAAGCGTTAAGTAGAAATACCTGTCCGTAATTGAAGAAGATAAGGAGTATCCCGGCTAAACTGGCCCCGAAGACGCGCGTAATATTCATTGCTGCCGTATTTAATGAGAAAGCATTTAGTAACACTTCCGGGGGTACCAGCCGGGGTACCAGTGATTGCCGGGCGGGTTGATTAAAAGCCATAGAAGAACCGGCTATAAAAGCCGTGACATAAACATGCCAGACTTCGAGGTTCCCGGTTAACAATAGTGTCGCCATCACAACGTGGGTTAATAGCGTTATTGTCTGACTGAGCATTAAAACTTTGCGTTTGTCATAACGGTCAGCGATAACCCCGGCCAATAGTCCGAAAAGAAGCTGTGGTATCATCCGGATTGAGACAACCAGTCCGACCTGTAGAGCAGAACCGGTCAACTCCAGTATCAATAGCGGGCGCACTACCTGTTCCATCCACATAGTTGCAGAATGGCCCGTTTGCCCCAGCCACAAATAACGGTAGCCCGGGAATTTCAACGCGATGAAGGTGGTGAGTTTCCTTTTATCTGAATCAGCAGGTAGTTTCATCGTAATATTTTGCCGTATACCCTCGAAAAAGTAAGAACCCACGGGTATTATAATAGATAGATGAGTGCCGGGTAAAAGAGCCGATTATTTGCCGGCATGTTATTTTCCAGATCGTTATTTCCGGATATTTTATTGAAAATAATTTGATTGTTAATATAAAATTATAGGGTTTCGGCAATACAAATTACTTGAAGGAATGAGCCACCTTTTTATGGAGCAAAATCAAAACGGTATCCCGGTAAGTCCTCAAATATTATACGACCTGGTAAACACCAAAATGCCTTTCGGTAAATATCAGGGCAGATTGCTTTGTGATTTGCCGGAACCTTACCTCGTATGGTTTAACCAGAAGGGTTTTCCGGAAGGGAAACTCGGGGTCATGCTATCCGCTCTGTATGAAATTAAACTGAACGGATTGGAGTACCTGTTAAAACCCATTAAAAAGTTCGATTGACTTTATTGCTCCCCCGACATCCCGTACTCTGTTTCTAATTCACGCCGGGCTTGTTCGAAAGCCTGTCTTTTCTCCTCGATTTCCAGAGAGAGCTTTTCCCATTCGGCCGTAATCCGGTCGATAATTTCTATCAGTTCTTCATGCCTTTTCGATTTAGCGGTAAGTTCCGTTTTATCACCGTAAGATTCCGGCGTGGCGAGATAAGTTTCCAATTCGTGTAACTCGGCTTCTAATTTGCCCAAATTAGCCTCAACCTTACCGAGTCGTTTTTTCAAGGGCTCGTTTATTTTATAGTAGTTATTTCTTAATTCGCCTTCGGCGACTTTCCGGCGGCGCTGCAGTTCCCGGGGCGATATTTCTTCAGGTTCCGCCTTATTGACTGTTTGCGGTACGGGTAGTTCGGGAATGACCTGTTTTTCCCGCCAGACCAGGTATTCATCATAGTTGCCGGTATAGATAATCGGCACGCCGTTTTTAATCTCGATAATTTTATTAGCGACTTCGCGGATGACCGTACGGTCGTGGGTAATAAAACACAGTGTTCCGTGATAGGCATCCAGGGCATCGATAAGCATTTCCCGCGAATTGATATCGAGGTGGTTGGTGGGTTCGTCCATCAATAAAAAGTTTGCCGGCTGTACCAGCATCTTGGCTAGAGAGAGACGGGCCTTTTCACCCCCGGATAGCACGATTACCTTCTTAAAGACATCGTCACCGCTGAAAAGGAATGCTCCCAGCAGGGTACGTAACTGCAGGTCCGTTATTTTGGGGGCGGCCTTCTGCAGCTCTTCAAGTACGGTATTCTCCGGGTCGAGGAGTTCCAGTTGATGCTGGGCATAGTAACCGGTTTTTACGTTGTGGCCGAGTTTCCGCTCGCCGCTTTCAAACGGAAGAACCCCCGCCAGTATTTTTAACAAAGTAGTCTTTCCGGCCCCGTTTAAACCCACGAGAGCCACACGGTCGTTTCTTTTCAGAGTTAAATTGAGGTCCGGATAGACTGTATTACCTTCATAAGACTTTGCAATGTGTTTGAGGGTGACAACATCATCCCCGCTGCGGGCGGGTTCCGGAAAATTGAAATGAATCTTTTTAGTCGTCCGGGGCACTACCACCCTTTCGATTTTAGCCAGCGCCTTTAAGCGGCTTTGTACCTGCGTGGCCTTGGTCGCTTTATAGCGGAATCGCTCGATAAACCGCATTTCCTTTTTTATCTTGATTTCCTGACGATGGGCGGTGGCTTCACGGACTTCCATCTCCTGCTTTCTGGCCTCGACATATTCGTCGTAATTGCCATGAAAGAAAACCACGTTTTCCGGTTCTATCGCAAATATCTTAGTCACAACCCGGTTTAAAAATGCCCGGTCGTGGGAGGTGACCAGCACCGCACCCTGGTATGATTTCAAATATTCTTCGAACCAAAGACAGGACTCCAGGTCGAGATGGTTAGTAGGTTCATCGAGCAGGAGCATATCGGGATTTAGAATCAGCAGTTTCGCCAACGCGGCTCTCATCAGCCACCCGCCGCTGAATTCCTTTAACGGGCGGTTAAAATCGCTTGTTTTAAACCCGAGACCGGAAAGGACTACTTCCGCATCATGTTCGACACTGTAGCCGCCGGCAGACTCATATTTATGCTGTAGTTCTCCCAATTCACGCAGTAATTTTGCTGATTCTGCCGGGTCATTTTCCTCTGCCAGGCTTTCGTGCAGTACTTTAATCCGGTGCTCCATCCCGGCAATCCTGGTCGAAGCGTGGGCGACGTGGTCCAGTAGCCTTTCTTTAGAAAAAGGGGAAATCTCCTGTTTGGTATAACCGATAGTGATGTCTTTACGCATGGCGATACTGCCGGAATCAGGCAAAACATTCCCGACCAGTATCTCGAACAGGGTGGTTTTACCGGAACCGTTAGGCCCGATGACGGCGATGCGGTCTCTAACCCCGACGTTGAAAGTAACACCGCTGAAAAGGATCCGTTCCCCGAAAGATTTGGATATGTTAGATACGTTGAGCATTAAATAACCGGATTTTAAATTGATTCTGTTATATTATACCGTTTTGAGCGTACTCAAGTCTTGCCGGTTATAATGTCTGCATAATATAGTACTTTTTATGCTAAAGAAATAAGTATTCGGTGGTTTTTACAGCTCTTGACAGGTCGAAAATGGCATGTCATACTAATTGTGTAAATCTTACATATAAGATATACAAAAGGGGAAACATGATGGACGGGAAGGATATGAAGCCACCGGAAGGTAAAAAGTTCTACGGTTCGGTCACAGTCAGCGAAAGAGGGCAGGTTGTCATTCCCGCTGACGCTCGCAAGGACTTCGATATCGGTACCGGTGACAAGCTCCTCGTATTCGGGGATATGCAGATGGGGCTCTGGATAGCGACCGCGGATGTACTGAATAAATATATGGCGGGAAGCCTGGAATTTTTTCGGAATATCGAATCTCAAATGAAGAAATCTGCTGAAGACTGACCGTTGCCAGAACGATTTGGAAAAAGTGAGGGTACCAGATGAGCATAGCAATACATATCGATAATATCAGGAAAACGCTCGGACACCGGGAGATACTCAAAGGAATCACCTTCGATGTCCAGACCGGGGATATCTTCGGGTATCTCGGTCCCAATGGCGCCGGGAAAACGACGACTATCAGGATTCTCCTCGGACTGCTCCAGGCAGATTCCGGGGAGCTCAATATTCTCGGGCAGGATATCCGCCTTACCGGTACCCGTATAAAAATCGGGTTTGCCCTCGATCCCGACGGCCTTTACAATACGATGACGGCGGCGGAAAACCTGCAGTATTACGCTGATATCTATCACGTCGCTGATGCCGGAGTTCGTATCGATAAGGTGTTGGGACTGGTAGGTCTGGCCGACCGTGCCGGCGATTGGGTAGGGGCTTATTCCAAGGGTATGCGGCAGCGGCTTTCACTGGCCCGGGCGATGGTACACGACCCGGACGTGCTTATTCTGGATGAACCGACGGCCGGAGTAGACCCGACCGGTCAGATGGAAGTCAGAAAGATATTACTGGATATTGCCCATGTGGAAAATAAGACTGTACTGCTCAGTTCCCACAATCTTGACGAAGTCCAGCGTATTTGCAACCGCATAGCTTTGATTGACCGCGGGGAAATCAAGCTCTACGGCGAATTGAAAGACCTGCGGCAGAAAATGGGACGGAGTGCTGTGGTGGTTGATGTCAGTTCTAAAGTTTCGGATACCGTTCTGGAACAGTTAAGGAAACAGACGCAAATGGGTTTCCGTGAAGCCGGTGATGCCACTCTTATCTTCGAGCCTACTGGGGTGGTGGAAATATCAGATATCGTTAGTTTTCTCGCCGCGAGCGGTGTGAAGATAGACAAGGTCGGCCGGCGGGAAGTCTCACTGGAAGAACTCTACGCCTCAATACTGAAGGAGGTGGAGCAATAATGAGTAATATCTGGCTCGTCACTTCTGCCGGTATTAAAAATGCTTTTCGTTTGAAAACAGGCATGATAATCCTTATCAGTGTTACGCTCATCTGTGTTGTCGGTATAGCATTGTTAATGTGTATATTATTGATAGCGCCGGAAATGGAATCCGCATCGCCGGACAGGTCTATTCTTGAAGCTCATCTCGGTGTGATTCTCTATTCGTCTTCACTTATCAGTATCGGTGTCGGCTTGAATTCACTGGTATTCCAGACGATGGTAAGAGAACAAGCACGCGGAAACCTTGCTGCTCTTATGGCGACGCCTCTTAAAGTATTCGATATATGGCTGGGAAAAAGCCTGGCGCTTTTTATCCCGGGACTGTTAATCGCCATAGTGTTAACCGTACTGAATCTGGTTATTATCAACCTAATTTACTTTTTACCTGACATTGGTTTTGTGTGTAACTGGCAGATGCTGGTTAATAGCCTGGTGATTTTGCCTCTCATGTACCTTTGCTTCGGGATATTCGTCCACTTGATAGGATTCACGACAAAACCCGTTACCGGTAATATTATCGCCCAGGTGTTCCTTCCTGTCATTATCAACCTTATGTTGCAGCTTGCGATACGGAATGTAATCGATGCTAACTCATGGCAGTTCATAGTTATAAATCTGGGGATGGCAGTAGTACTGGGTGTTCTAATACTGTCCTTGAAGTCACGACTTACTCCGGAGAGGGTTATTCTTTCGGCTGGCTAGGAGATATCCATGAATAGAATCGGCATCGTCATGAAAAGAGACTACCGTGAAATCAGGCGAATGGCGGCGTATCGCATTATGCTTATCATTGCGGGGGCCATCACGCTGGCAGCCGCGATAGGTATCAGTATCGCTTTGAGCCGGCAACCCTGGTTAGGGGCACCGGAAGCCCGGCCTATGCTGGAACTATTTATCGGTCTGGTGCTATATTTTCTGCCTCTGGGGATTCTCCTTGCTTTCATCTGGACTTTTGCCAGTCTGCCGGTAACCAGGGAAAAAGTGAACGGTAACATTGAGGCACTGATGGCCACCCCGCTCTCGCCGCAGGTTCTATGGCTGGGTAAATCCTTTGCCGTTTTCCTGCCGGCCTATATCATCTCGGTAGTCGCTTCGGTTGTTGTCGTTCTGGTGGTAAACCTAAGTGCAATATTACCTAATACCGGTGGGTTCGTATTACCTGTTCCGACTCTGGTACTTGGCTTTGTGGTGAATCCGTTATTATTTCTCACATTGCTGCTATTTATGGTATTGTTCTCCCTGGTCAATAATCCGGATATCGCCTTAGCCCCGTCGTTTATCCTCGGCTTCGGGCTTATGATGGGCATGCCTGTCGGTCTGGGGCTTGGGACGTTCGATGTTGCCTCCTGGAGTTTTACACTCTGGTACTTGCTGGGGACTGCGGTTCTTCTTGTTGTTACCCTCAGCTTCACACGTCTACTGACGCGGCAGAACATTGTGCTTTCCAGTAAAGGCGGCTAAGTAGATATTATCTGATT
>JAFGLR010000071.1 GCA_016927955.1 Dehalococcoidales bacterium | reverse complement strand
GGAAGCGGAAGCCTGGTCGAGTCCCTGATATACGGCGGCTTTGCCCTTCTCAGATGAGAAGATACCGGCAGACAGGACGCTGTAGGCCAGGACCGATGCGACAGTAACGAAGGCGATTAAAATGATAGCTGTTTCAAGACCGGTGATACCTTTTTGATTCCTGCGTAAACCCTTAAAATACCTAATAATTTTATTCATTTTTACACTCCTTTATTTATTGTTATTAACTCCTTTATTTTTTATTATGTTCTTGTTTTCCTGTTGTTGATGCTAAATTCGGTGGCTAATTCCGGATATCTTATTATAGTCATCACTTACATATTCTCCACCTCCTGGTTTAATCTCAGGACCAGGTTAGTTGTGCCAACAAGATATTCGCACGGCTTCGGTGGATTTCGATACCAGGCACATATTTCGTGTATGACCAGCGTGAGGTCGCGCAGGTCTATCTGCCGGTGCAGAAGTGCTGCAACTCCAGTCTTGAGAGCATATTTGAGGTAAACCAGCGGATTGTCCGCCAGTATGATGGTTCTCAAATTTATTTTTACCCTGTGTAAATCAATTAAAATACAGAGAAAGGACTCAAGCGATGTTTTTTCGTCGATATAACAAATAACCATTTCCGGTTGTATTACTCTTAACCATAAGGTTATTTCGTTATCACACATGTCTTTATCGATAATTTCAAATTCCCCGGTTGACTCCAGCTGATGTCGCAATTCCCCTGACTTACTACTATCTAATAAAAGAACCCGTATAGTTTTGTTAGCGGAGCTATTTCCATTTTCTGGTATTAGTTTTTGCATGACCTTCTCACACTTCAAAAATATCGTTACTCACATTATCCAATCCATTACTTGTTTCAGTAAGACTTAAACGGACAGTTATCGGGGGCCAAGTATGTCACTTCTATTAACTAATTAGACCGGCGGAAAGAGACTTTCGGTTCATTTTGCCTGGAGCCTTATATTCTCAATCTATTTTCTCTTTGTTCTAAGCTTTAGACTTTACTTTTATCTGGATAAATTTCAGGAAAAGTAATAATAAAGAAGCCATAACTAATAAAAATGATGATAACCATATTGTCGTAATTTGCAGTCTGCCCAGGTCAATACCGATTGCCGTCATAGTTTCCAGGACAGCCAGTAACGACCAGCTAATCGCTAGAATAATCCAGAACATCCATCTTTCGCGGATTCTTTTAACAGTTAGCAGATAACCGGCCACCGCTAGCCCAACGATACCCCAACAAAACATACAGTTAATGATATTTACGATTATTCCGTTCATAGGTTGATACCTCCTAATGACTCAAGTACTTCGGGTACATAGTATTAATCACATCCATTCTGAAGGGACCTGGGATACGGCGTAAGACAAAAACGGGTTAGGGATTATATTCTCCGGGCTCATTTTTGTGATACCAAGGTGTCACCATTCTAACCCTGAAAGTGTTACGATGAATCTGGCTTAACGCAAGTTATATCTGCAAGCATTAGTTTTATATCTTATTAACTGCCTTTTTAGGGTATAGTTTAAACAGACTGTGAACATGATACATCGCCGGACTTCACCGTGGAGGAATATACCGTGACAATAAGCAGAAAAGTAATAATAACGACACTATGCATTGTTGCAGTAGCGTTTCTCGCAACGTATTTCTTATGCAAATTCACCCTGACTACCAGCTTTCAGAAGATAGAACAACAAACCATGGAAAGAAACATCAACCGGGTTAATAATGTGCTAGCAGGGATGTTGAATAATCTCGAAATAATTACCACGGATTGGGCAAACTGGTATGGTACGTATCAGTTCGCTGTTGACCGCAATACAGATTATATCCAAAGAGACTTAACGGACGAGAATTTTGAATTTACCGAACTCAATTTTATCGCAGTTGTCGATTTGAACCATAATGTCATATTTCAGAAGGCCTATGATTTAGACAAACATACAGAAATTCCCGTACCGCAGGAATTCGAAAGCTATCTTACTAGCAATACGTTAATATCCTATACCGATACTTCACCGGGCACTACCGGTATATTATTAACTGCCGATACTGCCTTCCTTATTTCCGCTGAACCGATTTTAACCAGTTATATGAAAGGACCGGTTGCCGGTACACTTGTTTTCGGACGGATTATCAACCCGGCAATGATTGATGAATTATCAAATGTAGTACAACGGTCAGTTACATTATGGCAGTTAAACAATAGCCAAATCCCTGGTGATGTCTCTAACGCTTTGGATTCTATTACACAACCGGGGGATATATTTATTGAGCCTCTCGATGATAACAATATTGCCGGATATTCCATGACTGATGATATATTCGGTAATCCTGCCCTTATAATGAAGGTAACTGCTCTTAGAGATATCTACCAGCAGGGACAAAGAACGATACTGTTCTTTATCCTGATACTGGCTATCATATGCATCGTTTTCAGCTTAATCTATTTTTATGTACTGAAAAGAACGTTTTTATCCCGACTGTCTACTGTAAGCCGGAGCGTAGGTGAAATCGGCATAACCGGAGATATTTCAAAAAATATTCCGGTAAACGGAAACGATGAACTGGCTCACCTATCGAGTAGTATTAACAATATGCTTGGCAAACTCAGGCAAACTACGAATGAGTTATGCTCGCAAAAAAACCTGACCGACCGGATATTGCATTTTTCTCCGAATATCGTATTCGTCGTTGATAGCCAAAAAAATATAAAAATGGCCAATAAAGCCTTCTGTGACCTTTTCGGTATTACTGAAGCTGATGCTATCGGCCAACCGCTTAACAAGTTTGTGCCGCCGGAAAATATTACGGAATTAGATACACAATTCGTAGCTTCCGGGAGTACCAAGCTCGATTCAGCCTTAAGATATCCCATCCATGGAGTAGAAAGAACCTTTGATATTTCGATAATATTTATGAACGAAAATGAATATCTCCTGATAGGCAAAGATATCACTGAAGAAAATGCTTTACGGGAAAGGTTTTATTTAAATGACCGGTTAGCTTCTATCGGTGAAATGGCAGCCGGTATCGCCCATGAACTGAACAATCCGCTTACCGGAATCATTATGCTTTCACAAACTATTATGCAAGACGACATCCCCGAAGAACTGAAGCAGGATATGAATGATATCAACAATGAGGCTTGCCGGGCTTCCGAAGTAGTCAAACACCTGCTGGCCTTCGCCCGCAAACAGGCACCTTCGAAGTGTCTTACTCAGATTAATAAAACCATACAGGATGTTCTGAAACTCAGGGAATACGAGCAAGCTGTAAACAATATCGAGGTTACTACTATACTCGATCCTAATTTGCCGGAAATTATGGTGGATAATATTCAGATACAACAGGTTTTTCTTAACCTGATATTAAATGCCGAATACTCTATGATTCACTCTCATAATGGCGGTAAGTTCCATATCGAGAGCTACGTATTTGCCGAAAAAATTATCATCTCACTTACTGATAATGGGAGTGGGATTAAAGATGAAAATATGAAGAAACTATTCCAACCATTTTTTACCACAAAAGAAGTGGGGGTAGGGACCGGTTTGGGATTAAGCCTTTGCTACGGTATCATTACCAGACATGGTGGTGCCATTTACGCTAAAAGCAAATGGGGACACGGGGCTACTTTCACAGTAGAACTCCCTATTATAACCACTGATACTAATGGTAACGGGAATGGCAATAATGGATATTAGAAATAAAATAAATGAAATACTTATAATTGAAGATGAGAGAGTAATTGCTATGGTCTGTAAGAGAATTCTCTCACGTAAAGGCTTTAATATCACACTGGCACCGGATGGGAATATAGCCGTCGATCTGATCAAAAAGACCAAATATGACCTTTTTCTAATTGATATAAAAATACCCGGTATCGACGGATTGGGAGTATACCAGTATATTTCTCAAATATATCCTCCCAATTCATTCAGAGTTATCTTTATGACGGGTGATACTTTAAGTACCAACATATTGGAGTTCGAGACAAAAACCGGTTGCCGATTATTGAAAAAACCTTTTAGCATTGATGATCTGCTCAAAGCCGTTAAGAATGCCTAAAGTGCAGGGGTTTTCCGGAAAATTAAAACACGCTTCGCCGGATTATCGTTGTCTGATTGTAACAATAATTAATCTTTAAATAAGGTTCTGCCTGATGGCTTCCGAGACTGCATGCGGACGGTCGTTAACCCCTAGTTTATCGAATATCTGTCCGACTTCTCTCTTTACCGTAGAGGAACTGATAAATAGACTATCCCCTATCTCAGTCGTATTTTTGCCTTCGGCAATCAGCTTGAGAATTGAGGATTCACGGGGGGTTAACAATAGACTCTTATTTTTTTGTTTTAATGTCGCCAGTTCCGTTATTAAGCCCTGTGTCAGAGCCGGAGATATCGGGCAAAGTCCCTGGTGTACCTGATGCACGGCATTCGCGATTTCCTTGGGTGCCATATTTTTTTGTAAATAACCGGAAACCCCGGCGCCAATTGCTTTTTCAACAGAATCATCATCTAAAACAGTCAGGATAAGAACCCTGATATTAGGGAGTCTCTTCTTTAGCTCTCTTGTTGCCGAGATGCCATCCATGACCGGCATCTTTAAATCCATCACAACAACATCAGGTGAAAGACTAGTGGCTACGGAAATAGCTTCGCTGCCATTTCTCGCTACGCCGACTACTTCTATTTCTTTGTCTAATTCCAGAACCCGTCTCAATCCTTCTAAAACTATCGCATGGTCATCAACCAAAAGTACTTTTATCCTGGATTCACTCATTGGTGCACCTCAATTCCTACCAGGGGCTAACCGACCAGGTTTTAAATTAACCGCCCGATTTGGCTCCAATCCCCTGTAATTCCTTGTTATATTTGTACCCACACCTACATTATTATTAAACGAAATTATACTAGTTAGTATGCTCACCGTCAACATATTTCATACTACTATCAATTTACTCCCCTTCATTAATACGAGTAGCATGTAAAACGATGTTATCTAATTCTTCCCTAGTAAATAACCGCCATCCTCTCATATCTCTTCGCTTGGCATCTACGAAAGTGCCTTCCCGCAGCCATCTGAAGAATGTGGGTTTACTTATCCCGGCAGCCTGGCATACTTCAGCAGTTCTGTAATATTTCTTTTTCTGTATTTCCACGGCTATACACAACTCCTCTAGGTAATATTCAACTATTATCACCTATATTTTCATACACTATTTAAACACTATCAATCCTCAAAAGGATAAATACTGAGTGTCTGTAAGTATCAACTTTGTGACCCTAAAGTATCACGAGATAATACCGCTTCCAGCATATTGACGATATGAATCAATCCAATTTCACCGAGAAAATACATTTGCCTATAAACGTATAAACCAAATAGCTCATTACATTTAGACCGGTGGATAGTGATTACGGAACCAAAATACCTTCCTGACCGCTACAAGACTATGCCATAATGCAGTCATTTCAGACTATCCGGAGCCATAATCAATATACTTTATGCAGAATTGACGGAACCGTATGAATAATGTATCAATCGGTAAAAGAACCTTGATTGTAGTATTTTGTACTACTCTTATATTATTTTCCTTCCTGTATATCATTTTAGATTTCACAAGTATGAGCGGGTACCAGGAACTCGAGGAAAAAAATGTCTATGAAAACCTCGGCCGTGTTTCGGAAGCCCTATCCGCCAAATTGGAATATTTGGAGATGTTATGTTATGACTGGGCAGTTTGGGATGAAACCTACGAATTTGCCCAACAACCGAATACCGATTATATAACAAGAAACTTAGATACTATAGAAAGCATATCTAATATCGGTATCAATATTTTATATATTACAGATTCTCAAGGGCAGGTTGTTTTCGGTAAGGCATTCAACCCGGCAGATAAAAAGGAAATTAGCGTACCGGCTGAATTGGTAAGTTATCTATCCGCTAAACAACCGAAAGATAATACGAATACTACATGGCAGATTTCCGGTATTATAAATTCAGGCAGTACCCCTCTCTTAGTTATATCGAAGCCTATCCTGACCAGCCATGAAGAAGGCCCGAATGCCGGTGCTCTTACCGTAGGGTATTTCTTGGACTCTACCGCAGTGGCTGACCTGGCTGACACTACTAATTTATCAATAACTATGTTACCTTTGAACGCTACCGAATTACCTGACGCAGTCGTGTCAAATATAGAATCGTCGTCTAATTCTGTTAATACCTTTGTACAGACGCTGACCAAGCAATCAATTGCCGGTTACGTACTTATGAAAGATATCGGCGGAAATCCCGCCTTCGTATTTAAAATAGATATGCCCCGCGAAATATACGCACAAGGCCAAAAGACATTAGCCTACCTTCATATCGCATTATTCTTTTTTGCCGTGGTATTTTTTCTGGTATTTCTACAGGTAGTAAATAAGACTATTGTCGACAGGATTACATTGCTTAATAAAAGCGTGAACAACGTAAAGTTGGAAGCAGATATGGCCCAACGTATTGCTATATCGGGAAATGACGAAATAGCTAGTCTAGCAAATAATATTAACGGAATGCTCGCTTCTCTGGAAGAGTCCGGGACAACACTCCGTTCTCAAAAAGAGTTCATCGACAGGATTCTGGCAAATACCTCTAATGCGGTTCTCGTGGTTGATTCATCTCAAATAATAATAATGGTTAACGCTGCCTTTAATAGATTGTTTGGGTTCGGTACGGAAAATGTGCAGGGAGAAAATGTCAGGAATATTCAGGGTTTGGAAAGCTTAAGTCACAAGATTAAGTCATATATAGATGGGGAAACTGCCGAATTAAGTGCTGAAGTCCGATATAATAAAGACTCGAATAATAGAACTTTGTCTTTTACATTTAACAGAATGGTAGAAGACGAACTATACGTCATAGTTTTTACTGATATAACATCGGAACGGGAAAAGCAAACCCGCCTCTATCTTACCGATAGGCTGGCATCAGTCGGTAAAATGGCATCCGGTATTGCCCATGAACTTAATAATCCTCTGACCAGTATTATCGGCTTATCCGAACTTCTACAGGAAGAGGAATTATCGGAAAGTGTTACGGAGGATGTAACCACTATTAACAGCGAAGCTCAGAGGGCAGCAAATATCGTACAGAAGATGCTCAGTTTTGCTCGTACCCACGAGTCGATTAAAAAACCGGTTCAGCTCAATACGGTGATTGCTGACATAATTAATATTCGTAGCTACGAACAGAAATTAAATAAAATTAATACTGAATGCAGATTAGAGCTCAACCTTCCGGAAATTATGGCAGACTACTTCCAGATGCAACAGGTATTTTTCAATATCGTACTGAATGCCGAACAATCTATGATAGATGCTCATGGTAAAGGTAATTTAATAACTACCACCGAAACGGTGGGAAATATTATTAGAGTATCGATAACCGATGACGGGCCGGGTATTAACGAGCAAAATATTAAACGGATATTCGATCCATTCTTCACAACCAAAGGTATTGGCGATGGTACCGGACTTGGATTGAGTGTCTGTTATGGTATCGTTACAGCTCATTACGGCCGGATATACGCTCGTAGCGCAACCGGTAAAGGAGCTACTTTCATTGTCGAATTACCGTTAAACACAAAGGATGCAGAAGGGGTACAAAATGACGATTAACTGTTTAAGAACAGGTAAGGTATTATTGTTAGAGGACGAGCCTGTTATCTGCCGTGCTACCGGCCGTACCCTCGCGGCTGACGGATTCCATGTTGATATTGCCGTCAATGGATTAGTCGCTAAAGACAAAGTCAATAACGACGATAATTACGAGTTCTTAATACTGGATATTAAAACACCTATGATGAACGGCATGGAGCTTTACGATTATCTGTTACAGGAACACCCTGCATTGGCAGATAAGGTAATCTTTGTTACCGGCGACAGCCTGGGAGCTGCGACCAAAACCTTTCTGGACAGGGTACAAAGACCCTGTCTGGATAAACCATATACACCGACACAACTTAGAACAATAATTCAGGAGGTTTTCGATTTTCAGGAATCATATTAAACCGAGAAGGTAGATTAAGAGTGACAATAATAACAACGATACAGAAAGAAACCATATTAATTGTTGATGACGAGGAACCTGTTCGCAGGCCATTGAGAAAGCTACTGGCCAAAAACGGTTATTCGTGTCTGGAAGCTGATAGTGCTTCTGCAGCCTTACAGCGCCTTTCTGATACCCCGATCGACTTAACTATTCTGGATATCATGATGCCTCAGAAATCGGGCATTGAGTTGTTACCTGAAATCAAAGAGCAGTACCCTGATACTGCTATAGTAATGGCTACCGCTGTCGTAGAACCGGATATTATTATCGAATGTATGAAAAACGGGGCTATGGACTATATCAGAAAACCGTTCAAGCTGGACACAGTTGTCGGTAACCTGGAGACAGTTCTGCGAAAACGGCAACTGTCCCAAACTCTAAAGATATTCCAAGAAAGCCTTAAGGGGAAGGTTGCCGAACAGGCCGCCGAGATGCGCCAGTTATTCTTCGGGGCAATCGAATCACTAATTTGTGCCCTCGAAGCCAAAGACAAATACACAGCCGGACATTCACGTAGGGTAGGTGATTTTACGATTGCTATAGCACGGTTAATGGATATACCCGTGGTAGAGTTAGAGGACATACGCTGCGGTGCTTTACTCCATGACGTCGGAAAAATCGCCATTAACCCCGATATCCAGAATAAACCAGGGAAACTGACCGAGGAAGAATATAAATACATTATGACTCACGTTCAAATCGGAGCGAATATCGTGAAATCCATAGCTAATGAAAAGATAGTAGATATTATCAGGTATCACCATACCCGTTTCGATGGAGCCTGTAAAGACCAGACGTTATGCGGTACTCATATACCTTTATGTGCCCGTATAGTGACACTGGCCGATGCATTCGATGCTATGACTTCGGAACGATCTTACCGGAAAAGTCTCGCTCTGGAAGAAGCAATATCTGAGGTCAAACGTTGTGCCGGGACACAATTCGACCCTGCAATAGTAGAGGTATTCCTGAAAATTCCATCTAATGATATACTCACCATAATGAAAACCTCTTAAACCACCCTCAATATTTAAAGCTTACTCAGCATTTTTAATAAGTGCTATATGTTCACCCTGAAGACCACGTAAGATTACCGGTACGGTAAAATGAGGCTAAAACAATTACATAAATATTCTGGGCCCGGTAGGGATCGAACCTACGACCAATCGGTTATGAGCCGACCGCTCGTGCCACTGAGCTACGGGCCCGTTTATTAGAAAGGCAAAAACATTATACATTTAACAGACTCGTTTTTGCAATCCTAATATTGAATAATATATCGCTTAGCGGGTTTATGAAAAACCCGTGAAAAATGCTTTAGGGAAATATTGCCGTTTTAACGACTTTCTTAGCGACCTCGACTTTATACTTATTCTTCTCAAGCGGTATAGCATCTACAACGGCGGCATTCGCCGCAATCTCCGCTGCCGCAGCATCAATCGTTTTCCCTTTCAACGACTGTTCTGCTTTAATAGCTTGCAACGGGACGGGAGCGACACCGCCCAAGACTATCCTGGCATCTATACATTTGTTATTACCGTCGGCTTTCAAGGTACAGGCAACACTTACAATCGGAAAATCTACCGCTTTGCGCAGGCGGAACTTGGTGAAAGTCTGTCTGGTATTTTCCGCAGGGCGGGGCACCTGAATTTCCGTAACGATTTCCCCTTCTTTCAGGCTTTCCCGCAGCGAACCGAAGAAAACGGCCGCGGGAACCGTCCGGGTACCCTGCGGTCCGGTAGTTTTTATGTTAGCATCGAGAGCAACCAGGGCTACTGCCGTATCGGAAGGACTGACCGATAAACAACCGCAATTAAAACACCGGTTCGCCTCACTTTTTATATCGTCTAATCCGGTCTTGGGAACATCTTCTTTATCTATCGTCCGCCGGTTTAAAGGAATCCGGGAAACATTAAGTTTACCCGTCTTCTTTAGATATTCATTGTTGAACTTCAGGAGAGAATCATCGGTGTTCCCAACAAACTTACCGGCAACCCCCGGATTACCTAAACCGGCATTCATAGCGACAGCCGCCCGCCTGCCTGAGGCAATGGCTTCGATAACCGTGGCAGGGCCGTGAGATACCGCACCGCCGGCATAAACACCGTCCCGGCTGGTTAACTGGGTCTCTTTAGCAACGGTTATCAGTCCCCCTCCGGTCTGCAGTATACCCGCGACGAAATCTAGGTCGGTCGAATACCCTACTGCCAGCATAATGGCATCAGCTTCGACGGTCTCCGTCTCGGCATTATCATAGCAGGGAGCAAAACGTCCGTAAGCATCATACACCGAAGAACAGCGTACCAGTTCCATACCGGAAACTTTACCATCAGATTTCAGTACTTTAAGCGGGCCTAATGAAGGCATTATTTTAACGCCCTCTTCGAGAGCCTGCTCGATTTCCCAGGGCAGAGCCGGCATTTCGTTTTGCGACTCCAGACAGGCCATCGTGGCTTCTACAGCACCGAGGCGCAGCGAAGTAATAGCCACATCGATAGCAGCATTACCACCTCCGATAACCAGCACCTTCCTGCCGGGAGACTGTTTCAGCCCTTCGTGAACCCGCTTAAGATATTCCATACCGAACCCGGTGGATTCCTCCCCGTCCAGGCCGATAGTAACCGGATTCCAGGAGCCGGTGGCAATGAACACATTATCGAACTGATTCTTCAGGCCTTGCAGCGTGATATCCATACCGATATCTGCATTCAATTTAAATTCTACGCCGGTATTTTCTATCGCTTTTACCGTGCGTTTAACGATATCTTTCGGTAAACGGTAAGCCGGAATGACGTAAGTAAGCAACCCCCCGGCCTCAGCCATTTTTTCAAAAACCACGACACGGTGTCCGGCCATCCGGAGATAATAGGCCGCCGCCAGACCGGCCGGCCCCGAGCCGATAACAGCCACACTTTTACCCGATTCGTAAGCCGGGGCTTTAATGATATCGTTCTCCAAAATATAATCACCCAGAAACCGCTCGATATCCCTCACCGAGACGGATTCATCGTAATTACCCCGGTTGCACGCCTGCTCGCAGAAATGAGGGCAGACACGACCGGTGACAGCCGGAATGGGATTACGTTCGAGGAGAATTTCCGCGGCCGCACGGTAATCGCCTCCCCGGAATTTGCTCAGATAAGAAGGTATAGACACCCCGCCGGGACAGGCTGATTGGCAGGGAGTATCGGCTACTCTTATACCCCCGAAGATGGAGTGATACTGGTTTTCCCGGGTCAGAGCGTAACAGCTTTTCCCGCCTTTGAGGTAACATTCAAACCGGCCGCCAATCTGATGGGGATAACGGTAATACCAGCAACGCACGTCCTGACAAAGATTTCCGCCGATAGTACCCATCCGGCGTATTTGCGGCGTGGCAACGGATGACGCGGCTTCCGCAAGTATTTTATATTGTTCCCGGATAACCGGCGACTTTGCGATATCCTCAAGTTTAACCAGAGCACCTATCTTAATCCCCTTAGCGTCCGTCTTGATATAATCCAAATTAGATAATGACTTTATGTTAACTACCGTCTCGGGATAATCGGGCAGTACCCGGTCTTTCAGGATACCCAGTAAGTCGGTCCCGCCCGCCATTACTTTTGCCTTGCCCCCGGATTTTTTTAGTAACCGGGCGGCTTCATTGATTGTTTTAGCATCAATATGATTAAAAGATTTCATCTTTCATCGTCCTCCCTTATATCCTGCCCAGAGATTTGAGAATTTTATCCGGCGTTAAGGGATACGACCATATCCGCTTACCGATGGCATTGTAAACTGCCATCAGGACGGCACTGGGACCGGGGGCTGCGGCAATTTCCCCGACACCGACTGCCTTGAAGCGGTGACTCGGGATTTCGCTCTCTAATATGACATTCTGAAACTCCGGCAAATCCAGGAAGGTACTCCATTTATAATCAATCATATTGCAGTTTACAAAATGCCCCAGGCTTTTATCCTGAATGGTTTCCTCCATTAAGGCCGTATCAAGACCGCCGGACCCGATACTACCATGAAGCTGGCCGTTAAGGACAAGCGGGTCGATAATCTGGCCGCAATCGGTAGCCGCTACAATACGCCGCAAGTCGGTCTTACCCGATTCGATATCGACCTCCACTTCCGCGAAGACCATCATGAAGTTCGATAACGAGTAATCAGTCTCATAGCGGCCGAAACCGGTAATGGTACGCATAACACCCATCACCTTATGCCACGGGATAGTTTTCGCTTCGTTGCCTTTAACGAATATCTTGCCATCTCTAGTATTGAGGTCTTCAAGTTTGGCCCCCGTCACCGGCACCGCCAACTCCAATAGCTTTTTCCGGGCATCTTCTGCCGCCCGGATGGCCGCCGAACCCGTCGTGTAAGTACCGCGCGAGCCAACCAGACCGAACTCGAAAGGAGTCATTAATGTATCCGGCGGTGTGATATTAACCATATCGAGCGGCAAGTCCAAAACTTCTGCCACCATTTTACAAAGGGCACTTCTTTCACCCATACCGGATTCGGAAACACAGCAGATTAACAAGGCTCTACCGTCAGCACTTAACTTTACATAGGCCTCAGAATCATCTTCACCGATATCGGCGTTGCCGTGCAGGCCGACACCTACACCGATACGTTTCGGACCGTTAACAGCAGTTGGTATGCCCCACCCCTTCCACTTGTCTTTCCACCCGAAGGATTCCGCACCTTTATCCATTGCCTTAGTGAAATCGACGCCGCGGCTGGTCCACCAGATACCGTCTCTCCAGAAATAACCGTCACCGGCTTTAACAAAGTTCTTTTTAAAGAAATCGAGCGGGTTAAGTCCGGCCTTTTCCAGGGCCAGGGATAATACCGGTATCAGGGCACTCTTAAGTTCCTGACCGCCGAAACCCCGGACGACTCCCGAAGGGCTGCGGTTGGTACATACCAGATGCGGCTGCAGGTTCCAGTTCGAGCAGCGCAACATAAGCTGGGCTTCGCCGCAACCGACCGCAATTTCTACCTGGGCCATCTCCGAAGCGGCACCGGTATCGACCAGCCATTCTCCGGCTACAGCAGTAACCGTGCCGTCTTTCTTAATGCCTATCTTGCAGTGAATACGCGACCCTATTCGCAGCGAATAAGAATTAAAATGTTCCTCTTTAGTAAAGTAAACCCGCACCGGTTTACGGGCGGCCTTAGCCAGTGCCGCCGCATGCATCAGGGGAATGGCATTGGCATTTTTGGTGCCGTAACTGCCGCCGCACTGAGTACCGATAACGCGGATATCCGCGAAGTCCAGTAATGGCTGGTGGAAATTCCGGTTCATCGAAGCCGATTGAGATGCGGTATAGATAGTCAGGTGACTGTCATCTTCCCACATCGCAATAAGCCCCGGCGGCTCGGGCGGTAGAGGATTGGGTATGTTCTCATAGGCACAGGTGCCTTCCGTGATAAAATCTGCCTCGGCAAAGCCTTTCTCGACATCGCCCATGACCAATTCCTGTAATGCATTTGCCCCGATGCTGGGAAAACCGCGGGGGAAAATATTGCCGGGTATGTTGGGATAAAGCTGAGGTGCCCCTGGCTTGATAGCTTCCTCGACATCGTATACCGCCGGCAGTTGTTCGTATGCCACTTCAATAAGTTCGAGGGCCTCTTCTGCGATTTCTTCTGTTTCGGCAGCTAATAAGGCGACCGCATCACCTACGAAATAGACCGTGCTGTTCAAGACCGGGCGGTGAAAGGGAACGCCGCCGCGCCACTTGGGTACGTTTTTATAAGTTAGAACAACCGCAACGCCCGGATAAGCTTCCGCTTTTGTCGTATCTATTTCCGTAATGCGGGCATGAGGATAAGGACTCCGCAAAACCCTGCCGTAGAGCATCCCCGGCATTTTTAAATCACCGATATACTGAGCCCGTCCGGTTACAATCGACCGGGCATCTTTGCGCGGGGTGGCCTTGCCGATATGTCTATATTCACTCATTGCGACCATCCTTTGCTTTAGCCGCCAATTCTTTGACGGCATCGATTACTTCATAATGACTGATGCACCGACAATAGTGACCGGCGAGAGCTTCTTTGATATCGTCTTCAGTCGGTGAAGGATTCTCGTCCAACAGGGCTTTGGTACTCATAATGATACCGGGAGTACAGAAGCCGCACTGAAAGGCGGTATTATCGACAAAGGCTTGCTGCACCGGATGCAGGTTACCGGTTACAGGGTCTTCCAACCCCTCGATGGTAATGATACTTTTACCATCGCATTCAACCGTCAGCGTAATGCAGGATAGAATCGGCTTTTCATCGATTAAAACCGTACAGGCGCCGCAACCGCCGTGGTCGCAGGCTATTTTCGTCCCGGTAAGTCCGAGCGTCTCACGCAGCGTTTCCGCCAGTGTGCTCGATTGTTTGAAATCCTTACCGGCAGTGAGTTCATAAATCTTACCGTTAACGGTAAGACTGATATTGCTTTTCTTGCCGGCACCGGATACTGTTCTATTACGGAGACGTTTACTATTCCTCTCCCCATTGCCGCCTTTTCTTTCCATAACTTCCTCCCGAATCTTAACTATTTATTTAGTACCCCCGACCGGGTTTAAAAGCAATGACCCGTAATACCCTGGTCTGCTGTAATACTGCGAGTTAGTTGCCTGTTTATTTTGTTATTTATATTGCTAAATTAGCAATGGTATTGCTAATTTAGCTTATTCGTAGTATAATTCTTTTAAATTAATTCGTCAAGCCGAATTCGCAGTTCGGTCATTAAATAAAAATAACAGGGATATTAGTCTTTAACCCGGGTATAAGAGGTAAGATTAAATGAAAACAGTAAATAAGGTGCTCGATTTGATGGAAGCTTTTCTATCGAGCGAAGGCGAACTGGGAGTATCAGAATTAGCCAAACTGACCGGTTTTAACAATTCTACTGCTAACCGTATTGCGATGACCCTGGCGAAACGGGGTTACCTCAAGCAATCGGGCAAGCGAGGGAAATATGCCCTCGGTATGAAGTTTTTCTCTTATATCAGCCCTCTTAAGCGTAGAATCAAGTTCCGCCATCTGGCGTTGCCGTTCATGGTCAAGTTATGCCAGGAGGCTGATGACTCGGTTGATTTAGTATCTTCCGAAGGCAAATATTGCGTTAGCATAGAAGTAGTGCCGACTACCAACATGCTGCGAGCGGTTCCTGCGGAAGGGACAAGTTACGAACTGTACAATTCCTCCGGTGGTAAAGCTATCCTGGCCGGTTATACCGATAGCCAAATGGAGGAATACCGGAAGACTGTTATTTTCAAACCGCATACTTCCAACACGATAACCAACATGACGGAGTTAACGAAACATCTAAAGATTGTCAGGCAAGAAGGGGTTGCTTTTGATTGCGAGGAAATGACGTTAAACGTCCACAGTGTAGCCGCCGCGATAAAAGGGGCTGACGGGCATTTTTTAGGAGCAATCGCGGTCGTGGGTCCTAAAAGCCGTCTCACCCGCACCAGAATGGAAGAGTTAGCCCCGGTTATTAAGGAATATGCTCTGAATATTTCCCGGGAGATGGGATACCGGGGCATGAGCTAAGTATTAGCCGCTGTCAACCAGGCCGGTAACGCTAGATTCCGATATTTAATCACTCCAAAAGTCCTTCTGACCTATTCTGTAAAGCTTCACTATGACCACCGCCGATGATTCCGGTTAAAGTCGCCGAATCAGCTAAAGAATTATTGTAATTAATTATGAGTAATTACTTCCCGCACGGAGTGCACCGAAATAGTGTTATGGCCTTATTAAAACAAAGTTTTCTCTCCCTTTAGTAAAGGATGATTGAGAGGGATTTGTAATCCAAAATCCCCCTGTATCCCCCTTTTTCAAAGTGGGAGGATACTTTTTCAGCAGTCTGATTTGGAGCGTATTATATATATATTTAAATCAATACTGGTGTTACTATGACCGGGCCAATAAAAAAATAGTTTGCTTATAGCCCAAAAATACTATTGCTTAGCCGGAATAAGTTATGTATAATAGCTACCAAAAGGGGAGTTTAAATGCACATTGATGATATGCTCCGCCGGATGGTGGAAACAGAGTCTTCCGACCTTATTTTAAGAGTACCCTCCGCACCGGTTTTACGCATCCATGGCAACCTCCACGTTCAACAGGACTTTCCTGTTTTAACACAGGAAGACCTACAGGCGGTTCTGGCAACCGTCGCCTCTCACGAGCAGCAAGCCCGTTTTGAAAGAGACCTGGAGCTTGATTTAGCCTACAGCATTCCCAGGGTCGGGCGTTTCCGTGTTAACGTAATGAAACAAAGAGGTACGCTGGGCTTCACCTTCAGGTTAGTACCATTCGACATACCGACTATCGACCAGCTTAAACTCCCGCAGATTTGTAAAGAACTGATATTGAAACCCCGCGGACTTATTCTGGTAACAGGACCAACCGGAAGCGGTAAGTCAACCACTATGGCGGCAATGATTAACCACCTGAATGAAACGGAATCCCGGAACATCATTACCATCGAGGACCCTATCGAGTTTCTTCACCGTAATAAAAAGTGTATCATCGCTCAGCGCGACCTCGGAGATGATACGAAGTCTTTCGATATTGCTCTGTCTCATGCTTTACGACAAAACCCCGATGTAATTGTCGTCGGTGAAATGCGCGATTTAGCCACGGTTTCAACGGCTGTTCGAGCGGCAGAAACCGGCCATCTGGTAATGGGGACCCTGCACACTACCGACGCGCCGCAGACGGTTGACCGTATTATCGATATCTTTCCTCCGGAACAACAACAACAAATCAGGTTGCAGGTATCACAGGTTATAGAAGCTGTTCTCGTCCAAACCCTACTGCCGATCGAAAGCGGCAAAGGCCGTACGGCCGCTTTTGAAATTATGGTTGCATCAGCAGCTGTAAGAAACCTTATACGTAACGGTAAAACCTTCGAACTGCACAGCGTAATGCAACTCGGGGCGAAAGAAGGGATGATAACTCTGGACCAGTTCCTGGCTGACATGGTTAAGCGGAAAATCGTTAGTGCTGACGAAGCACTTCAAAAGACCAGCAATCCGGAACGATTGATGAAAATGATGCAGTTTAATCCCAACGCTAAGTCTTAACCTGCCGGAAATTTTTAATAAACCTACGGGCATTTCTCACCTTGTATCTTATAAGACGTATAAGAGCTGTCTCATATTAGTTATCTGTAGATTTTACTTTAGTAGCGGTTTTACCTTATCATTATTTCGTTTGAATAATGAACAACGAAATAATTCTGTGGCTCATCTTCGGTGTCATCGTAACCATCATTTTAGGGCTCGACCTTGGTGTTCTTAACCGCAAAGCTCACGCTATCAAACTGAAAGAAGCGGCTACCTGGAGTAGTATCCTGGTAGCAATTGCCCTTATCTTCGGTCTGCTGGTATATTTTATGCTGGGGAAGGACCTGGCCGTAAGCTATGTTACTGCCTACGTCGTGGAATTGTCCCTGAGCATAGATAACCTCTTCGTCTTTATGGTTGTATTTGCCTTTTTCAGCGTACCGGAGACTTCGAAACACAGGGTACTTTTCTGGGGCATTATCGGAGCAATGGTATTCCGGGCGATATTTATTGTCGCCGGACTGGCTGTGGTGCAAAATCTCCACTGGATAGTCTTTATTTTCGGGATTTTCCTCATCTATACCGGTATCAAATTATCTACGGGCAAGGAACGGGAGGTTCACCCGGAAAAAAATGTTTTTGTCCGTCTGACAAAGAAAATTATGCCGGTATCCTCAAATTACGTAAACAATCAGTTTTTCACACGGGAAAACGGCCGGAGGATAATTACTCCGCTGTTGTTGGTCCTTATAGTCATTGAAACTACGGACATAATGTTTGCGGTTGACTCCATCCCGGCAGTGCTATCCATCAGCCTCGACCCGTTAGTGGTATATGCCTCAAATATCCTGGCAATATTAGGTCTGCGGGCTTTTTACTTCCTTCTGGCGGGTTTTACCAAACGACTGCGTTTCCTGTCTTACGGTCTGGCCGCCATTCTGGCATTCCTGGGTATTAAGATGATACTCTCAGGTTTAGGAGAGTACGTGGAATTAAGTAAGTACATAGGCTTCAGTGATATACCTATTCTCCTCTCTTTGGGGATAATATTCGGCATACTTGCTGTAACAATACTTACTTCGCTTTTCCTGCCCCAAAAAAACGGCGCTAACAAAGAGCCCAAGAATAAATAAGAAGCTTCTCGTTAAGAGACACACGGAAGGTTAGGTTTTTGTCAGCCCGCGCCGCATTAATTCATCAAAAGCAGAAAACCACTTCAATTTAACTTCGTCAGGCCAAGACGGGTCAAACTGGGGGAACTTATTAAGTAATAAGGTATCCCAGGACCTCCGGTCAGGGATTTCATCCATACTCTGAGGTACAAGTGTATTCCGGGCTGGTTTAGAGCTGGATTTCTTAATAGATGTTTTAGACGCGGGATTTGAATAAGCCCGGTATTGTTTCGTAATAAAAGGCGATAAAGATATACCGGCATCATTAGCCATATCGACGAAGAATTTGATGCATTTCCGGCTGACACTATTACTTATTTGAAAATTATTGTGAAATACCTGTTGGAGCTGTGCCGGAGTAGCAGTTTGCGAGTCAAAGGAACCGTTAAAAAGAAAATCGAATGCCTCCGTACAGGTTTGTTTTAAAAGGTCGGATTTTTTAACATCTTTTGCATCTGCTAATAGCTTTAACCGATTGGTGGGAACACCTTCTATATTAATAAGGCCTAAAAATAACATGGCTGCGGTCAGTTGGGACCGGGTTGTACCGGAAAACCGCTTGCCCCAAAAACTATGGTCGAAACGTGACGGAATAGGTCGAAGACCGTCAACGAACGTTTTGAAAGTATGATAAGAAACGTAAGGAGGCAAACGCCGCTTTATTTTCTCATCGAATACCATAGAACTTCCTTATTCCACACTTATTACTTTATATTATATAACCAATACCTGGAATTGCAAGAGGGTTTTGGAATATTTATTCCAAATTATTTATTCCAATATTCCGGAACAAGATGGCATTAGCCCGGACATAAAGAGATTATTTTAAAAAATGCCTTTGGCACAGCGTAAATAAATATAAAAATTAATTTCCTCTATTCCGGAATAAATATTCCAAAACCGGCACATTTCTATCAACGGAATTCAATAGAATTAAAACGGACGGAGCTGGATTTTTTTTGCGTACTATTATGGCACAGCCTATTATTAGTTTAATTCTCTTGAAAGGAGGAATTTAATGGCTGGGTCAATTGAGTACCAAAAACAGATGACGGAGATAGTATACATTAACTTACCTGGGCCACAAGAGCCTACTCCAGGAATGACGGGTGGTGAACTTCTGCACGGGTTTTTAGCGGAACTGTATAACGCTCCCAGTGCGGAAATTAAAAACTACGTCAATCTGTTATGCGCCAAGTGGAATGTCCACTATCGCGAATACAGAGGTGGGTAACCGGATTCTAGGCAGTTCTGAATAATTAAGGAGGATAAATTATGAAAAGAACTCGAATAGCCGGTATAGATGTTGGTACTACCAAGATCTGTACGATTATGGCTGATACCGATGGTAATTCAGCCCCTCGTATCCTTGGAGTTGGCATTGTCCCATCACGTGGTTTACAAAAAGGAATGGTAGTAAATGTCAACGAAGCCAAGGCATCAATTAAAGAATCGGTCAAAAAAGCTGAACAAAGTGCCGGTTATAAATTGGAATCGGCCTTTGTCGGAGTGACCGGCAGACACATCACCGCAGTAAATAATCGCGGTGCCATTGCGATTACCCGTAACGACAGATTGGTCCGCGGCGACGACCTGAAACGCGTTCTCGATGTTGCCCGCAGCGTTAAAGTCCCCAACGACCAGGAATTACTGCATGTAATTCCGCGCAGCTGGGTAGTTGACGGTCAGGATGGCGTTAAGAATCCGGTCGGCATGCATGGCTTCCGGCTTGATGTTGAAACCCATATTATTACAGCTGCAGCTACCTCAATACAAAACCTGACTAAGTGTATCCGCGGTTGCGGTATCGAAATTGAAGACCTGGTAATGGAACCTCTGGCCAGTGCCGAAGCCGTCCTGACCGATGAAGAAAAGACGGATGGCACTATTCTCGCCGACATCGGTGGCGGTACGACCGATATTGCGGTCTTCAAAGATAATAGTATATATCATACCGCAGTTATCCCCGTAGCCGGTTATCAGGTTACCCGGGATATTTCTGTTGGGTTAGACCTCTCCTTTGAACTGGCTGAGGAAATGAAAAAGAAGTACGGTAACGTTTTACCCGGAGAAGCTGATGACAGAGATGACGACCAGACTCTAACTGAAGACGGTCACAGCGTATCTTACCGCGACCTCTCGGAAATCGTTAGAGTCCGTGTCGAAGAACTACTCCGCCTTATCGTACTGGAACTGCCCCGCAGCGATTATTCTAAATTAGTACCCGGCGGTTTGGTACTTACCGGCGGTTCATCTAACCTGCCCGGTATCGCTGAATTAGCCGCTGCCGTCACCCACCTGCCTGTAAGAATCGGCGTTCCGATGAACCTTTACGGTGTTGCTGATTCCCTATACGACCCGTGTTATGCTACAGGCGTCGGCCTCGTACTATGGAAATCAAGAAAATCTGAGGTCGGCACTGCTACATGGCAGACCAAGCATGGCATGCGCAACTGGGTAAACCGGCTGTTCCATTTCTTCAAATAACCAAATAAAGAAGTAAAAAAGGAGAAAAAAATGGCAAAGACAAGTTATGTGCCCAGTGGGGCAAAAATAAAAGTAATCGGGCTGGGTGGGGCAGGATGCAATGCCGTTACCCGGATGGTCCGTGAACAAATCCGCGGTGTGGAATTCATCGCCATGAATACCGACGCCCAGCATCTGGCAATCACCGAAGCAGCCAATCGTATCCAGTTAGGTGAACGGTGTACTCGTTGTCTCGGTGCCGGAGGCGATCCGAGTATGGGACGCAAAGCAGCCGAGGAGAGCATTGACGATATCAGACAGGCCACTATCGGTGCCGATATGGTCTTCGTCACCGCCGGTATGGGCGGCGGCACCGGCACCGGTTCAGCACCGGTGGTTGCCGGCATCGCTAAACAAAGCGGAGCTCTTACTATTGCCGTTGTAACCCGCCCCTTCGGATTCGAAGGTAACCATCGGAATGAGAATGCCGAGCAAGGTATTATGGAACTCATGGACAAATGCGATACCCTTATTATTATCCCGAACAATCGGCTGCTTGACCTGGTCGACCAGAAAACTGGTGTCGACAGCGCCTTCAAGCTGGCAGACGAGGTACTCTTCCATGGGGTACAGGCCATTGCCGAGGTAGTTACAGTACCCGGCCTTATCAACCTCGACTTTGCAGACATCCGAAACATCATGAAAGATGCTGGCCCAGCCTGGATGTCAATTGGTCGTGGTAGCGGACAGAACAGAGCGAAAGATGCCGCCAGAGAAGCCCTCTCCAGTCCTTTACTCGATGTCTCCGTCTCTGGAGCTAAGGGTGCATTATTCAATATTGCAGGCGGTCCCGGTCTTTCACTCTTTGAGGTTAACGAAGCAGCGGAAATTATCCGACAGGCAGTTGACCCGGACGCCAACGTCATCTTTGGTGTGGTTCTCGACCCGAATATGGGCAACGATGTACGCCTGACCCTGATTGCTACCGGATTTGCCAGCAAAGAGGCACTCGCTGGCGGGAACTGGGAGAAGGAGATTTCCAAACTACTCAAGGGAGCTAGAAGCGAAGAAGAACTAGGTGTACCTTCCTTTATGCGCTATAAGACTTCCCTACCCAGTTCAAAGTTCCGCACTACTGCACCACGGACGTACCGCTAGCGTAATTGATATCGAGAGCGGTAGAAAAACCTTCTACCGCTCTCGGAATAATCCAGACAAGGCAATTTTCTCAAAGAAGGAGACAGCAATGAGCCTGACCGTTTTTAACAATACCGGAGAAATAACGGAAGCACTCGAGAGTCGATATGCAGACGACCCTCATTGTATAGAACTCCTTGAATTTTTAAACCAACACCCTCGCACCCGCTTCAGCCGGTTAGTCCTGGTTCACGCGATTAACAACGGTAAAGTAGCAATAATCGACCGGGCTCTAAAACGGCTGGTGAAAGATGGACTGGTCATTTTACACTCTGATAAAATCATAGCCCTGTATTCTATCGCGGGTAAATATAAATAAACTAGCAAATTTCTTACTTATCAATTTAATATGTACCCCCAAAACAAAAACAGCGGGTTGGTCCCCCGCTGTTTTTGTTTTATATAAGTATTATCCTATAAATAATATTCTTATTACCAACCTGTCTATTAGAGAAAACAGGCCGCTATAACAGAGTTCCGTTTTATTTCAAACCTGACATACTATATATTCACCCGGTTTATCCTGCTTTTCCTTAAATAATGTTTATATCTATATTATCTTTATAACTCCATTTGACAAACTATTTATCTTAATAGTATTATATAGTAACTCTTTTTACCTCTTTTTTAGACAACTTTCGTTTTTTTTGTTTTATTATTTTATTACAGAGCAAGCCGTAATACGAATCGGCAAATATTTTATTAAACGGAGTGAAAGAATTGAAAAGAAAACTGGTATTCGTATCGACCTTACTTGCTATAGTCTGCATAGCAGTATCACCGATGTCAGCGTTCGCCGCATCATCTGGCAACACAGTTGTCTCTGGGAATGTGCCGGCCACAATTTCCCTGACGACAACAAGTACGGTTACACTACCCAGCCTGGTACCGGGAACTACGGTAACAAGTTCTAACATTACGGTAACGATAAATACAAACACGAATGGATGGTCACTCACCGCAGCGGAAGGCGGCGGCTTAGGCGATGGACTGATGGCGACTTCCGGCGGGACAACGATAAATAACCCGCTCCAAATAAAAGGCGGCGATTTATCTGCATACTTACCGCTTTCCTCAACCGTGACTCTAAGAAACGCCAATGGTACGCCGGGGAATATACCATTCGATAATATAAGTTTCCAGCAAACTGTACCTGCAACTCAGGCTGCTGGTGATTATTCTATCACCGTAGTCTTTACTATATCAGGCGGAGTCTAATCCGACATGAGCTAAAGGATATATTTTCTACTGTTTTTAAAATATGATTAGCTTAACATACTTTCGTAGTGTATTTATTATCCCTTTACTTTTATCCGTTATGATGACGTTATCAATCCCCATACCGGCAGCGTCTGCAGGTATGGGGATTACCGTCAGCGGTGCCCTTCTCGAAGCTGAAGTTGCCCCTGGAGATGTACTGACCCACAAAATTACCGTGACACTAGGAACGAATGAACTACTTACTGACGCAACAGCACGGGTTGGCGAACTAGGACAAAAGGGAGACGGGACCTGTATTTTAATAGATAATCCCACATGCCGGTTTTCAGCCCGTGAATATATCTCCCTCGACAAATACTCTATACAGTTGCAGCCGGGAATGTCCCAAGATATTGTCGCTACTATCCGTATCCCCAAGGACGTCGGGGAAGGCGGCAGATATGCACTCATCAATATTCAGACCCAACCCGCCGGAGATGGGAATATCGGCATTGTAAGTGCTTTTAATATCCCGGTTTATCTTACCGTTAGAAATACCGAAGTGATAAACCAGGGGAAAATAATTTCAATTGCGACAGGGGAGATTACTTCCGGTGAGCCGATCCCTATTATCACGACTTTCCAAAATACCGGAAACTACCATTACAAGACTAAAAGCGAAGTTAAAATCGCAGATGCTACTGGTGAAATACTGGATACGATTTATTCCGGTCTGACGGCGACTTCTGTAATTCCTGAAATGTGCCGAGAAAACCGCGTTCTCTTTATCCCCGGCAAAGAACTGTTGCCCGGAGATTACGAGGTTTATGTAAATATAATAGCGGAAGACGGTACTTTAATCGATGAAGGCAAAACCAAGTTTGAAATCCGGGTTCCGTTACTTCCCCCTACTGCACCGGTAGTACAGACAGTAATGCCGGCTGAAAGCGCCCTTCTTCAGACTGATGGTGGTACAATTTCTATCGACTTTCCACAAGGTTCGGTTACGGCGCCGATTGATATTACGGTGCGCGATTATCCTACATCACAACTTCCCCCACTCCCCTCAAAATATCAGGCGACAACAATCTGCTTCCGCATTGATGGCATCAGCGGTCTTTTATTAGAACAAGCTACGGTAACCGTAAAGTATAGTCAATCAGACCTGGAAAAGGCCGATGGTGATGCCAGCAGGCTGAAGTTAGCTTACTGGGACGAAGTAACCGGTAGCTGGACAATCTTAAAAACAAGTGCTGACACAGCCGGAATGACACTAACAGCCGCAACTAACCATTTTTCAATATGGACGGTTACGGTGATTCCGGCAACAAATGTAACTATATCAGCTATTATCGGGGCAGTGGCCATCTGTGCTTTTGCTATTTTCGGGGGTTCGTTATTGTTATTTAAGAAAAAGGAGAACTAGTTCAGCATCGTGGTCCAGCCACACCCAGATATTGTTCCACTAGCTTCATCGCACAAAAGCTCCCGCACATACTGCAGGCGGTGCCGGAGGAAGATATCTTACGATGAACCTGCCGCGACCTTTCCGGATCGAAGGATAAGGCAGCCTGAGTTTCCCAATCAAGCTGTTTTCTGGCCTGAGACATCTTGTAGTCGGTGTCCGCAGCACCTTTAACCCCTTTCACAATATCTGCCGCATGGGCGGCAATACGGGAAGCGACTATCCCCTGCTTAACATCTTCCACCCCCGGTAAAGAAAGGTGCTCCGCCGGTGTAACATAGCATAAGAAATCGGCACCGGCCGCCGCGGCGATGGCGCCGCCAATGGCACCGGTGATGTGGTCGTAACCGGCACCTATATCGGTAACCAGCGGTCCTAAAACATAAAACGGAGCCCCTTTACAGATAGACTTTTGTAATTGTACATTGGCCTCAATCTGGTTTAATGGTAAATGCCCCGGTCCTTCAATCATCACCTGAACCCCTGCCTGTAAAGCTCGCTGTGCCAGCTCGCCGATAGTGACCAGTTCCTCGATTTGAGCCCGGTCAGTTGCATCGGAAATACTGCCGGGACGCATCCCGTCACCCAGGCTTAAAGTGACATCATATTTACGGGCAATATCCAATAAACGGTCGAAATATTCATAAAGCGGGTTTTCCTTATCGTTATGTAAAATCCACCCGATTAAGAAAGCACCGCCGCGAGACACGACATCGGCTACTCTTCCCTGTTGCTTCAAACGAGCGATAGCCGAGCGGGTAACACCGCAATGAACCGTAACGAAATCCACGCCATCACGAGCGTGTTCTTCGATGACATCAAAAAGTTCATCCGGCGTCATTCCTATCATCGAACCGTGCCTGTTAATAGCCCCGATACCCGCCTGATAAACCGGTACGGTGCCGACAGGAATAGGACTGGCCGCAATAACTGCCCGCCGGAGAGCCTGAATATCACCACCGGTACTCAAGTCCATAACGGCATCCGCTTTATAATCAACTACAACTTTTAGTTTTTCCAATTCGCTTTTAATCGTGCCGTAATCAGATGACGTCCCGATATTAGCATTGATTTTCGTCCGCAGACCCCGCCCGATACCGCACGGTATCAGGTTCCGGTGCTTCGGATTTACGGGAATGATTATAGTGCCGTCGGCAATTCCGGCGCGGATATATTCCGCTGTCACTCCTTCTTGCCGGGCGACTTGCTCCATCTCCGGTGAAATAGTACCTGCTTTAGCCATTTCCAGTTGTGTCACTTTATCCCCCTAATAATAAACCGGGAGTTCCGAGCGTTAAGCGAAAACTTCCGGTTATCATTACTTTGGCTTCCCTACGCTCGCATTATCGAGTTCAGGTTCCAGGGTTGTCCCGGTTAATCCGGGACTCTCAGCCTTACAGCACCCCTAGCGATAATATTAAGTTTATATTTTTAGATTAACACAGGGCTGACCATAAAAGCAATCAATCTGCCTGACAGGCTTGCTCATAAGGAATTGGAATCAATTGAACGATGGTTGGATATCGCTTTAGATATTTCCGGAACTAAAGATTAGAGCTTTCAACTCAGGAATCATTCAAATTTTATCTCCGGCGGTCAGTATAAGATACCATCGTTTCAAAAAATTATGTATAATAAGAAAACAGCGATGCTGATAGAGGAGTGCTGATGGGCTGGTTTTATTTTATTCTTATTATCATTATGTTTTTGGTCATTATCATATTCCTGCCACAGTTTTTGCTTAAACGTGCGGTGCGGCAAGTAGTTTGGATTTTCCGTAATAATCATGCCACAAGCCCGGCGACGGCAAAGACACTTGACGAGTTAAATCTTACACAACCCGGGTTCCTCCAGCGAATGGTATCCAGACGGGACTATAAGCCGATGGCTATCGATTTAATGAGCAAAGAGGGCATTATTATTATGCTTGAAGAGGACCGGTGCTACCTCTCCGAAGAAAAACTAACCGGTTCGGTACTCAGTCAGCGGGCTAAGGTCCCGCCGCCGGGGCTGAAGTAGGCATATTACCTGCTGCCTGGCAGGTATACCCCAGTCACAACATATTTAATCCTATCGCCAATAGAATTTTCGAGTACTTATCTGTATAATAACTAATAGTTTGCGTTAACGTGTCTTCTTCACAGTTCGCGGTTCAGCTCCGGGGAGGGGTGTCCGAGTGGTCTATGGAGACGGTCTTGAAAACCGTTGTTGGCATTAGCCAACCATGGGTTCGAATCCCATCCCCTCCG
>JAFGLR010000070.1 GCA_016927955.1 Dehalococcoidales bacterium | reverse complement strand
GTGGCATCATTTATCACCGGACTGCCTCTAACCACAAAACAAATTTCTATATTTTTAAAACGTTGTATTTCTTCAATAAACAGCCGGTCGAAAACTATTTCACCGGCATTATCACCCAAATATAGTAAGTGCTTACAGTTACCTAAATTACTATAGAACCGTTCGTAACCATTTATTGCCAGCGGCATGGGACGCCCGGCCGCTTCAACAATGTCTGTAACGCTCCCGTACTCGAATTTCGGGCCTAAATCGATAGAGTTACCGGCAATAGCAAGCCGGCAGGCAGTAAATAACCCATCCTCGGAATCCAATACCATTTCTTTCAAGCGCGGGTAAACGGCTAGAACAGCTTGGTTAGTCTCATCTTTTATCCGGCGGAAAGGATCACTATCACCAGTGATTTTAGTAATAAGCCGATAACCGAATTGGGCTATCTCCGGGGGTTTTAAATCCAGCGACAGTTTTGGAATCATCGTGGCTATTCCATCCAGTACCCGTTTCTGTTTTGCTTCGTTTTTTGTTACTTCCCGTGCTACCTTGAGAGACTGGTTCAAAAGACAGGGCAAACAATCAAGATATGCCTTCAAATATCTCCTCTGTTAATTTAATATTTAACTATTTTGAAGCCGAATTCTCTCTATACGTTCAAGAATATCATCCGCTTTTTGCTTCAATAACCCAACGGAAGTTATTAATTCGCTGGTCGATGCGGGAACGAATTCCAGTATAGCATCCCGCGGACAGACATCGAGGCAAATACCACAATGATTACATCGTGCCTGGTTTATCCGGGCTTTTCTAGCGATAACCGATATTGCTCCAACCGTACAATTTTTAGCACAGAGTCCGCAACCAACACATAATTCTTTTCTTACTTGTAGCATAACGCTATTCCCCTAAAAAATTACCATCATCGTAATCAAAAGGAACCAGGTAAACGGTATTTCCTTCTTTATATCCTTTTACTAGCTCACAGTGTCTCAAGGTGGCTAAATGCGTTTGTAATTCCGTTTCTCTGAGATTAAATTTCTCCATTATTTCTTCCCTGGTTACCTTACTCTTATTCTTTATGTATTCACATATCAATTTTTGAGTCCCGTTCAATCCTTCTGTATCGTCTAACCCTGCGTTTTCTCTAGTACGTTTTGCCGTATAGACCGCCCATGGGTCACAGGCCTTTGCCGGGTTCCTGATATCGATATAGCAGTCCTCGCATAAGTTCTCACTCAGATACTGGTAGCTATTATCTGGCGTCAGTTCTCGTTCGCAGCGATTACACTTCACTCCCGAAAACCTCCTACCTTACTGTTGTCGGAATGTCCCTTTTGAATTTGATGCAATTTCTCCGAGTTCTCAACATGGTCTATATACAGGACGCCGTTTAGATGGTCAATTTCGTGCTCCAGAGCTTCCGCCATCAGCCCGGTAGCTTTAATTCTAATTTCTTTTCCTAATCGGTCTTTACCTTTCAAGGTGACTTTGGCCGACCGTTTGATTTCGCCATAATAACCCGGTACGCTCAGGCATCCCTCGGTAACCTCTTGCTCCCCTGAGCATTTAACTATCTCAGGGTTAATAATTGCGATGGGAGATTCTTCCGGCATTTGCACTACAATCACCCTGAGTGATACGCCAACCTGGGGAGCTGCCAGCCCGACACCATGTGAATGAGGCATCGTATCTATCATGTCATCTATAAGATTTTGAACTGAGCTGTCAATCCTGGAAATCCTCTTCGCTTTCTGCTTTAAAATACGGTCTTTTGGAAACTCGCAAACTCGCAAAATTCCCATGCTACTCCTGTAAATTCACTATAAACTATCCTTCGATTTTTTACCGGCCAAAATTATCGTAAAACCGGCATTGGAAAAGTAGCCCTCCTTCGGCTCTTCCATACGCAACACTTCTTCAGGTTTCTGAAAGAGTGTTGAAACTATGCGTTCGATCACGAAACCTGCTTGTTTTAGGAGTATGGATACCTCGTTAAAACTATAGAAAGTAGCATACTTATAGAAACGGTGCCCGGCTTCCTTCTTTTTGAGGTAATACCTGCCCCAATTAGTATCTTTCAAAACAAGCCCTAATACTATTTTGCCGTTTTGAGCTAAAATACGATTAGCCTCTTTCAAAACACTCAGCGGCGAATCCAGGAAGCACAGGGTAACAATCAGGAATACTGTCCCTATCGATGCTTCATCAAAGATTCGCTGCTCTCCTTGCCCAATGAAGGCGTTGATTCCCCGGTTTTTTGCCATCCGTACGAATCTGGTTGATGGGTCAATACCAGCCTCTATACCGAGGGCTTGAGCAAAACGCCCGCTGCCAACGCCTATTTCAAGCCATGATTTTGGCAGAGAGTGTAGTAAGGGTTTGAAAGCGCGAGCTTCGATGAAGAAGATTATTTTCCCATCATTATCAAACCAGGTGTCATATTCGGAAGCTAGCTCGTTAAATATATTGCCTTGATCGCTTCTTCTAGGTACTATTTTATACTTCGAATTACCATCGTTTGATAATCTCGTTATCCTTTTTACCATCTGCTTGGATCCCCCGTCATCACCTTGGATAATTACAAGTCCGGACAAAGATTTTATTTTCTATAAACCTACTACATTTTTCTATTTGCCCGTTCAGGTGAGTAAAAACCAGGGAGCTTCAAAAATTACAGCCTCTTTAGCTCCCTGAGCTTCCTGATAGCGTATCATTTCTATTAGTTTACCGAATGAGTTCACCTGGACATTGCTGAATGTTCGAATTATTTTAGGGTTATCCCACTCCCAAGTTTTAGCTTCTTCAGGTTCATATATTCGGTTAGTCCCGTCTTCTCTATAAATCACCTTTAGTTTTATTTTAGGGATATACTTTTGCGTATTCGTACTCCCAGACCAAGGCTCACACAATTTTATTATCGTGTTAAAATTAAAGTCCTGAGGTTTATTTTCAGTTTTTATTTCCGTTTTTTTCGTTTCGGCATTTTCCTTCATGTTAATATGCCCACGGTAACTTTTATCATTACAAAGATAATAATGCCTGCCTCTGAAATAAGAACATTCTTTACACATTTTGCCGCTGAACGGGCACCGCATAGGTAACTTAGCCATAATATCTCCTCAAATGATTGGTTGTTCTATTTATTTCTTTCCTGATACCTCTCATAATCCTCGGTATTTAATTAATTTTCAGCTATTTTGGTACTTCACCCGGATGCAACCTACGCCATTTATCTAGTAACTGATCACGAGTTTCTGTATGGTCCGGGTCAGGCTTTGGAGCTTCTACAGGACAGACCTCAGCACACTTTGGTGAATCGTAATAGCCAATGCACTCAGTACATTTATTGGGATCGATTATATAGCTATTCTCTCCCTCTGAAATTGCGTGATTTTTGCACTCGGCTTCGCAAGCGCCGCAACTGATACATCCATCGGTAATTTTTAATGCCATTCTAGTCTCCTTTCGTTTTCGGATAATTAAATTATCTGGCGTGTAAATTTCCGGGCATAGAATTTCTTTCCCAGGTATTCTAATTCCACAAGGCGGTCTTCATTAATTAATCTGCGGATAGTATCCCATCCGGTGCCAAGCCGGTTAAGTAGAGTAACCATTGCCTCTTCCCTCATCGGATGCACAGCGGTAATACTCAATAGATCGTCAGTTACATCACCCGTAGAAGTAAAGTCGTTACCTTCGTAATTAACTAAATATTCCACTCTTTTCAGCTTATCACTGAAAATTTGGTAAGCATTATTAAGCGATTGTTCACCGGCAGGAATCACTGCTTCCGCCGGTGGCCTGGTAGGTATGGCAAGATAAGCTACGGACAGTTTCAATTCGGCTAAGAAGTCGGCTATGCTACTTAATTCATCGTTATCATCGTTAATACCCCCAAGGAGCATTGTCTCCGAGGCAAGTTCCCCCTGGAAAGATTCGGCAAAACGACGCAAACCATTTAAGATGACATTCGGATTTAAATGTTTATGTGGCCTGTTTATCCTGTTCCAAATTTCAGGAGTAACCGCATCGACTTTAAGACTAACCCAATCAGCCTTTAGTAAATCCTGTCGCACTTCTAAATCCCAAACCAGTGAACCGTTAGTAATAACTGCGACTTTTATCCCTATATCTTTAATAAGCTCAATCTCTTTCCCCAAATTAATATCTAATGTCGGTTCGCCGTCAGGGATAAAAGAGATATAGTCTATGGTTTCACCTTTTTCTCTAACCTCTTTAACTTTTTCTTTAACGCTTCGGGCAAGTTCAAGCGGTTGATAGAAAGGCGCTCTCTTAATTTGCATGTCCCCGGTCCGGCCTAATTGGCAATATATACATGAGTAAGTACACTTTTTAGGAGGAATATTATTTACCCCTAAACTGCGACCTAACCTCCGAGATGGCACCGGTCCGTAGATTATGGAATTAACCGGAAGTTCCCAGCTTTGCTCAGTTTGTTTCACTTGATTTATCCTTAATTTCCGCCACTTCGATTATATGTTCGCAATAACTATCTCCGGCCGGAATAGATTTACCGATACGATAATTTAATTTCGGGTTTAGGGTTTCTACCACGGTCTTTTCCATTGTGGTGTGAGCGATACACATTGCGGGGTTGTCAAAATGTAACGGACATTCGGTTGCTTTTATCACCGTTCGCGTCGGACCGGATTCGATATACTCAGTTAAATTACGCCCCCACCCAACGGTATTGAATATCCTTATCAAATATTGTGATACCGAAGCTAAATCATTGTTAGCCAGCTTTTTCTTCGCCCTTTCCGCTATGCTTAACCCGTATTCACGGCTCATCTCGGCAATAATCTCAATTCCATCATCTCCATATTTTCGGGTTAAAAAATCGTAATAACTCCTTATTCTGGCATAGAGGCCGCTAACTGCACTACGATAAGTTTTTTCCAAATTCCGGTCGTCCTGCAATTTATAAGGAACCTCCCATCGATAAATTTAGTATACCTGTATTATTCTGCTTCGAGTTCATTAACCCGAAACGGCTTCTTTGATACTGCACGCTCTTTGTTGGTTTTCTTCCCATGATTGTGTGTTGAGTTCATATATTCTACGATAGCTTTTTTCAACGTCAAAGAAGCCAGCCCGGCACAGTGAACATGGTCTTGAGGAAGTCCACCCAATTCTTCAATAAGTTTTTTAGCCGTAATAGTGAGAGCTTCACCCAAAGTTTTTAGCTTGGCCAGTTCGGTCATTAAGCTGCCACAGGCAATAGTTGCCGAACACCCATTTGTCGTAAAAGATGCATCGGTAATAACGTTTTTATCCACCTTCAACCATAGCTCGATATTATCCCCACATGTTCCTAATACGGAAACGAAGCAATCAGCGTCTTCCATTCTGCCGATGTTACGAGGATCCATCGCATGCTCAATATATACGTCTGAATAGATTTTACGCATCTGCTCTTTTATCAGTTCCTGGAATTTATCCCATCCGGTTGTCATAATCACTCCGTTTAATTCTTAGAGTTACAAATCTTCCCCAGTCAGTTTGCTTATCCAAGGAATAACACGAGGCATTATTTTAACCTTCTTTACGGGAAGCTTTTCTCTTCGAGTATGTTTTAGCAGTGCTGTAGTCTCTTATCGCTGCCTGAAGTGTGTTTGCTGCGAGAAGAGCACAATGAATACTATCTAAAGGCAACCCGCCTAAAGCTTTAAGGACATCTTGCTGCCTGATTTTCTCGGCTTCCGTGATATTTTTTCCGGCAGCTAATTCTGTAATCATGCTACCCGAAGCAATGCTGGTGCCACACCCATCCGTCATGAAATGAATATCCGAAATCGTATTATTTTTTATCTTCAGCCAGATTTTCATCGTATCCCCACAGGGACCCGTAACCTTACCGAAGCCATCAGCATCGTCCATTTCGCCTAAATTTCTGGGATTCATTGCATGGTCGATTACCGTTTCGGAAAATACTTTACGGGCATCACTTAAAATTAGCTCCTGTAATTCATCGAATTTGTCATCCATGATTTATTCCCTTATTCCTGCACGGTAAGTGATAAAGATTCGATAAGAGATGCCCCAAGTTTAGCTACAACCTCGCTGTCATAAAGTTCGATATCTCCTTTATCGCAAAGCGTAACAAGCTTCGTATCTACAGGTAATTGCCCCAGTAGCGGAGCGTTAGCAATGAGGGCCAGTTCCTCTCCCCGGCTTCGGCCAAAAACCTCGATCTTTTTATCGATCTCCGGTACGTATAGATAGCTCATATTCTCTACTACACCCAAAATACGTTTATTCATCTTTCTGGCCATATTCACTGCTTTGCGGACAATCATCTCAACAAGGTCCTGCGGAGTGAAGACGATAATCACTCCTGATATCGGAAAAGATTGCATCACGGTCAACGGAGCGTCAGCGGTACCCGGTGGTAAATCTATTATCAAATAGTCCAGTTTACCCCAAAGCACATCTTCTCCGAATTGCTTTATGGTATTGCCGATTAAAGGACCCCGCCAGATGACCGCATCATCCTCACTGGGTAGCAGCAAATTTATAGACATAACCTCAATGCCCGACCTCGAAAGTACCGGTAACAATCCGCTTCCGTTACCGCCCGGCATAACATTAAGGTTAAACATTTTGGGTATACTCGAGCCGGTTATATCAGCATCCAAAATACCTACGTCAAAGCCTTTACGATTGAGAGCGATGGCTACCAGGCTCGATACCAGTGACTTGCCGACACCACCCTTGCCGCTCATCACAGCAATAATTTGATTTATTTTATTCAAGTCCTTGGCCTTGGCATCGCTGTATTTAACCGTTACCTCTTTTACATCGGGCAGTTGCTGAATAATTTCTTCAATATTATGCTTAATCCAATCCTTTGCTTCTGAGATCAAGCCGGTGGATGATAAGTCAATGTTAACTTTACCGTCAGACGTATTTACTTCGCGTACTAAATTCAAACCAACGATGCTACGCATGGCGGACGGCACCAGTACTGTTTCGAGGTTCTCCATTATTTGTTCTTTTGTTGTCATATGTTTTACTTAATATCTCTCCTTCTTTCAAAGCTTACCAAACAGGTATTCCAAGATAGTTGCCGATAAATTTTATGGCTACGTAAAGGAAATAAACGCCGAATATCAATTTTAGTACGTGCGGCTTGAATTTTGTTATCGTAGCGGCACCAACCTGAGCCCCGATAATCGTGCCTATTGCTAAAAGAAGGGCAGCACTGAGAAATACATATCCCTGAGCCAGCTTGATTGAGCCGCCGACGATTGCCATGGGCACCATAACTGCCAGGGAAGTTCCCATTGTTATATAAACCGCTGCCCCGAATAAGTATATGAGACCGGGCACGAGAGCATATCCACCGCCAAGTCCCACCAGCCCGGTAAGCACTCCTACAGCTGCACCGAATGATGATAATTTTGCCGGATGGCCTTTAATCGATTGGCTTTGGGGAGCTGCCGGTGTATTCGGCTTAGCTTTACTCTTCTTAAAACCAATGATTCCTTCCCATCCCATTCTAAGGGCAGGCCACAAAAACACGATGCCGATAATAAAACCTAAGAGTACGGACTTATCAGAGATACATGTAAAAAGCCAGGAACCGAGTATTACACCGATGATACCAGCACCACCCATCCAAAGTGCGACCCGTTTATCCAGGTTTCCCCGTTTAAAGTGCCCGTAGCCGCCTGATACTGCCGTAAAAATCACGGCAAAAAGCGTTGTGCCCACTGCTATGGAAGCAGGAAAACCAAGCCAGAAGTGTAAAACGGGAAGCATTACGCTACAACCGCCCGTCCCAATCCATCCCCCAAGAAGTCCTGCGGCTAAGCCCACAACGATGAGAATAATTATCATGGCACAATCCAGAGCAGGCACTCCGGGCATCGGTGATTGCCCTATTGCAAAGACTACGATGGTAGCTATCACCATCGCAGCAACCAAGATAATCGTAAAATAGTACTTATTCCAAAAAGCTTTAATGTTCATTATTTTTCTTTTAACATGTTTGCTTAGTTCAGAAATTCAAGGCCTGTAAATAATCATTTTGCTTATTAATTATTAGTGTTAGCTTAATTAAGGTTCTAGTGGTCGCAGATATTACCACCGGTGGCGAGGTTACCATGGAGATGGTTTAGTACTGCTTTCTCCGGGTCGCTCTCAATTGCCCCTACCACTACCTGTACGCCTTGGTTCATAAAAAGGTTCTGGGCGGTCATCCCCATACCACCGGCAATAATACAATTAACCCCCTGTTTGGCTAACCATGGGGGGAGTAAACCGGGCTGGTGTTCCGGAGCTGGAATATACTCCTTTTTTGTTATTTCCTTCTTTACCTCATCTACATCAATCAGGGCAAATTGCTCACAATGGCCAAAATGTGCACACATCATACCACCGCTAACCGGTACCGCGTATTTCATAATAACCTCCGTTTTTTATTCTTTAACTTTAAGCTCGTATTTAGGCTTACCATTGGTAAATGTTATACTAACGCTCACCTCTTTGCCTTCAGAAAGATAATATTCAGATTTATCACGTAACTTCTGTGATTCAGGAGATTTTAAAAAAGCTACTATCATCTCAAATTTTTTAGCTAGTTCTTTATCATCACCCTCATCCCGTAATAACTGAAAGAGACACTTATTAAGTTCGTCCTCAGCAAGACATTTTAGACATCTCCCGGGTACATTACTGGTCGAATATTGAGGAACAAGATTAATATCATCCATACTAACCTCTTAATTCATCATGACACATACACTGTGCACTACTTTAAGATTATTTTCATGACAATATGATATAGACTTGTCGCTTTCCGAGCCGGGCTGCAGCCATATACGGTCCAGCCCCAGTTCTTTACACTGCTTAAGAATTTCTTCAGTAGCCTGGGGAGGCGACACAAAATCAACTACATCCACCTTAACCGGGATATCCTCCAGTTTGGCATAACAGGGAAATCCCTCTACTTCAGCAAGTTTCGGGTTTACAGGATAGACTTCATACCCCCGGCTTTTTAAATTTTTAACTATCTGATTGCCGTACTTTTGGGGGTTGTCCGTCGCTCCGACGACAGCGAATTTTTTCTGGCTTATAAACTCATTAATTAATTCCTGCATTTTCCCCCTTAATGGCTATAGTGCTTCTTATTGAGATACTATTCTGTATAATTTCAGGGTTACCGTAATCGATTACTCCTTAACCTTGTCTCTAAGTCTCTCGCATATGTTATTCCAAAGTTTTCTTATCTCCTGAGCGACTGTACTATCGGCGTACTCGATAACTGGTACACCTTGTACCAGAGCTTTAGTCACCACGTTATCGAAGGGTATTTTTGCCGCTATTGGAATATCACGCTCGGCACAGTATTTTTCTATACTTGTCGTGTTGTCCTCGTTAATATCATACTTGTTGATACAGACAACGGCAGGAACACCGAAGTGCCGGCAGACATCAATCACTCGCTCTAAATCATGCATACCCGAAAGCGTCGGCTCAGTAACCAATAAAGCTAAATTTGCTCCGGAAAGTGATGAAATAACCGGACAGCCGATACCTGGCGGTCCGTCGCTAATAATGTAGTCCAGTATCTGCTCCATGGCAATTTTTTTTGCCTGTTGTCTTACCTGAGAAACCAGCTTGCCCGAATTCTCCTGAGCTATCCCCAGCTTAGCGTGTATGAGCGGGCCGTATTTCGTATCTGAAACGAACAGATGCCCGGAAAGATTTTCCTTCATGGTAATCGCTTCTACCGGACATATATGAGAGCAGAAACCGCATCCTTCACAGGAAACCGCTTCAACCTTATAATCACTGATAGCATTAAAGCGGCACAGATCCTGGCATAAACCGCACTGAGTGCATTTATCCGAATCTATATGGGCTACCTGCCCGCTCCAGAATTCATTCGTCTGTTTGGTAACAGGACTAAGCAATAGATGGAGGTCGGCCGCATCTACATCACAATCGGCCAGTACTTTTTTTGTAGCCAATGCGGCCAGTGAGCCGACGATGCTGGTTTTACCGGTGCCCCCTTTACCGCTTAAGACTATGATTTCTTGCATCGACAATCTCCTTAATACTATTGAAAAGATGAATGAAGTTATTTTTCCATTGTGGCATGCCTTCCGCGAGGGGTATACCGCGTGAGTACAAATGGGCAATATCCGTATCCAGTGGAATAGTAAGCAGTATGGGTATCTTCTCTTTCCGGCAATACTCTTCCACACCGGCATCTCCGACACCAGCCCGGTTAAGAACAACCCCACAGGGTATTTCCAGCTTCCGAACCATTTCTACCGCTAAAATGAGGTCATTAAGCCCGAAGGGAGTTGGTTCTGTTACCAGCAGACAAAAATCACTTCCCTTGATAGATTCGACAACGGGACAAGATGTTCCGGGTGAAACGTCCCTGATAGAAATCCCATCGTAAGGGAAACGCTCTTTTACTTTTCGGATAACCGGGGGTGCCATTGCTTCACCCACATTGAGTATGCCATGTATGAAACTAATACCTTTTGCATCGCCCCATTCCAAAACACCCGTTTGTCTCGGCTCTTCTGATATCGCCTCTTCCGGGCAGAGGTAACTGCATGCCCCACAGCTATGGCACAATTCAAGGAAAGTCATAACTCGGTCTGTCAGTACAGCCAGGGCATGATATGCACAAATCTTGGCACATTTGCCGCAGTGGGTACATTTTTCTTCATCAATTACGGGAACCAGCATATTAACCGGTTCGCTGCCGGTCATCACCGGCTTGAGCAAAATATAATCATTCGGCTCTTCGACATCACAATCAAGGAGCTGGATTTTCTGGTTATCCTTCAAGGAAAGGGCAAGACTGGTAGATACCAGTGTCTTACCGGTTCCCCCTTTTCCGCTGGCAACTGATATAATCATATACACTCCATGTTTATTATTAATCCTTTTTACATACGCAATATTACATCAGAGTATCCATTCCCCTTAATTTTAAGAAAATGGTGCGATGCTTCTATTTAATACTTATATCGTACATCAGCAGTTGTTTTATAAACTGCCCGCCGTCACCGGTACTTATTCTCTAACCATCTTTTTTCCGCATTTAGGGCAACTCATTTCATAGCATGGGACGCCGCGTTTGTGAACTGCCCTTTCTCCACAACTCGGACAAACACAATATCCGCTGGGTCCTGCTCCCGGACGGCTCCCTTGCATTCGACCGCCTCTACCCATTGCATTACGGGGCGGTCCGGTTCCATCTCCTCTAGGCATATTATCACCTCCAGATTAAATAAGTTCAGCTATTATATTTGCAGGTATTTTACATGTTTCCGCGTCGGCCCATCCCACGGCCGCCGCCTCTACCTCCACCACCCCCCATACCATAATGGTCGGGTACATTAGCTTGCTGGGTAGCCGAGTAAGTGCCGAGCTTATATTCAGCAATAACGTCCTTTAACTTTCCAGTAACTCCGGTGATAACCTTAATGCCGGCGGGAGATAATACCTGGTAGGCGTTAGGGCCGCAGTTTCCGGTGAGGACCGCTTCTACGCCTTTCCCGGCTATCATTTGTGCTGCTGCAATACCGGCACCACCCCCCGGAGCGTTGTTATCAATAACATCAAACTCCATAGTTTCCGGATTCGCAATGATAAAATACTGGCAACGGCCGAAACGCGGGTCTACCTCAGCATCCAAACTCGGACCTGTGGCAGAAATTGCTATCTTCATATCTTTCTCCTTAATACTATTTACCTTTTTTCGGGTTGAAATTTAGTTACAATTTAATTTAGATTTTCTTATGAATAAACCACTTTTAGATAAAACTCAATACTAAAGTTCTTTATCGCACAGAGCCTATTTCTCTTCTCCAGAAAGTGCCTTAATCCGGGCATCGATTTCTTCCAGAGTTCTCTTCAGTGTTTGAGCCTCATTCCGTAAGATATCAATTTCCTGCTCCCGCGTCGCGACAGGACTGGCTGGATAACCATACCCATATCCGTAACCATATCCCGGCCAACGACGGGCACTATACGGCCGCCAGACTGTTCTTATTCCAGACGAGCTGCAGTACCCCCTTCCTCCACCTGTCATTGGTCCTATTCCACGCGGACCTGTACCATCAAATCCTGGCATTTTGTACCTCCTTTTTTACTTTAACCCTATTGATTCTAGACTTAATAGTTTTTAGTTGTTTCTCCAGAACCTGAGCTTGGTTGGTAAGAAAATCAAGCTCTTGTTCTGAATTAGAGATTGGAATTATACACTTACCCCGGCCGCAACCGGTCATTGGGCCTTTACCATCCGGCCCGGTACCGTCAAGATTAGGCATAGTAACACCTCCATGCAATATACTGAACGTCTATTACTCTTTAGTTTCCAAACTTCGCATTCTGGACTCGATATTATCGAGCTCTTCTTTCACCATTTCAGCCTGGTTTTTTAATTGGTTCAGTTCTTCATCCTTACTCATCGGAACAGTAAAGTTACGATAATTGGATTGAGCCCCTGTGAGCGGAGGGGTTGGCACAACTGTATTGCCGTAGTAATAACCGCATCGTGGTAAACCGCCTCTACCTAGACCTACGTAAGGCCAGGGGGGAGAACTGCCGCGAAATCCCAGCCCCATACCTCTTCTTATACCAATACCTCTACTAAATGCGGCCCCTCTGCCAGTTCCTATACCTCGGCCGAGACCGTTACCGATACCTCTGCCATACCCATTAACCATTTTTTACCTCCTCTTTTGGTATTTTCTATTTATGCTTCTTTCTTCACTTTATCGCCCATCACTTTTAAATCTATTTCATCATAGTGAGTTGTCGGATACCTTTTATCTGGCGATAGGTAGCTCCTTCACTAACACAACGTATTACCGAATCAGGATCAATAACCTGTGTTCCTGATATCGCATCTATTCCATAATCAAACAGCACCGGCGATAATGGAGCGGTATCTCCTATAACTAACACGTAGGCATTAGGGTTGGTTAATTCCAAAAGACGTTCAATGGTATGGTTAGTGAAGGCGGTGCCGGTAATACCAACCACATCCGCCTCTGGGATGTATTTCTCCGCAGCAACTTCCGGAAAATCCCCTTCCTGCGGATTTTTCTCAATAACCCATAATTCCCGAACTGCTTCTCGTAATTTAGGTATGAAAGGAAAATGTCCTATGATAGCTACGTTAAGTCCCTGTCCTTTTTCTAAAAGTAATTCGCGCGCGTTTAACAACTGGCATTTCCCCTCATCTATATCAAGTAAGGAGTTCATTGCGGCCATGCCGATAGCCGCATCGAGGATATTATCCGAGTAACTCATTTGCACAAGTTCGAGGGGGCTTTTCTTAACGAGAGAACCAGGATCTCTCGAAGAACTATGCCCGGTTTTAATAGAATCACGCATCAATGTCGAGGCCAATCCGCAATTCCGCGTATAAACAGCGGTGTGGTATAATCCCTGGCATATAGTCCTGGTACAGGTTTCAATATTTAATTTTGATAATAAATCATCGAGAATTTTCATTTTCCATTAATATTCCTTTGGCCATATCTTCTCTGATAACCCTTCCCCGGTACTATACTGGTAGTAAAAAGCGGCATAATACTCCGGGTATTACATTCGGGACAAAAGACCGGCGGAGCAGATATCATAGTCTCGAATGGCACTTCCCACTCGTGACCTTCCAAGCATCTAAAGCGACGGATTGCCATTTCAAAATTACCCCCCTCGATACGTATTGCTTTCCCAGTGAGTAGAGCGTCGGCAATTTTATGGCGTGCTGAATCTAGCAGTCTGGAAAATGTGCTCCGTGAAATGTTCATCTGCTGAGCACACTCTTCCTGCTCCAGTCCTTCAAGGTCCTTAAGACGTATTGCCTCAGCTTCTTCTATTAGGAGCTTCACTTCTTCAAGCTCATCCATACGTATTCCGGCAGGTTTAAAGTAAGTAACCAACGGTAAAGAGCTTACTTTCCTCCATAATTGCCGTCTTCCCATTAATTCACCTCTATTTATGAACGTTTGTTCAATTATATTGTTTTTTGCACATATGTTCAATATTAGAATACAACTATCATAGTATTTTGTCAAGACAGATAGTAATTATATTTGTAACAATTATTGTGACCACAATGTGAAGACTAAATTACAATCGGTTAGATACGTGACTTGTATCAGTGTTTTATCTTTATTGACAAACTATCAGAATTGACAAACTATCAGAAACATATTAATATATTTAATAATGATTATCATTCGCAATTATAAGACGCAAATGGCCGGTAGACCGTTAACTGCTCAACGCCGTTTATTACTGGAACTTATCAGTGAGGCTAAAGGACACCTGGATGCGGACGAGTTATATCGTCTCGCCAAGGAAAAGGAACCGCCTATCAGCTTAGCTACGGTATACCGAAACTTGAGATTATTTAAGGAACTGGGTTTCATCGCTGAAAGCAACTTAGGTGAGACGCATTCTCACTTCGAGATAAAAGGTACGGTCGAGCATTATCATTTCATATGTCTTGGCTGTGGCAAGATTATCGAATTTGATAGCCCGTTAATCGTTAAAGCGATTAACAAGGTACAGCGGGAAAATGACTTTGATATAACTTCGGTTCAGTTAAAATTAGAAGGCTATTGCGCGAAGTGTAAAGAGAAAAGAAAGTAATTTTTTAAAATAAATTATATACGAATGGTTATTATTATCAAATATCCCAGGAGATACAGATGCCGAAAACAAGTCTTAAAGATTTACGAGCCGGGGATGTCGGTGAAATCACACAAATCGTTGGCGGGCCTGGTATGGTTAATCGCCTTGATGCTATGGGCATAAGGCCTGGCACAAAGATAACGAAAATAAGTTCGGGATTTATGCGCGGACCAGTTACCATTATGGTGAATAGAACTCAAATAGCCGTAGGTTTCGGTATGGCTAATAGAATCCTTGTTGAGGTAAAGGATACCCTACGGTGAAAATATTGTTAATGGGCAACCCTAATGTCGGTAAAAGCGTCATTTTCTCACGGCTGACCGGAGTTCGTGTGATTTCCTCTAATTATCCGGGTACGACAGTGAGTTACACCCATGGTTATATGAAGCTGGGAGAGGAACAGGCCGAGGTAATTGATGTTCCTGGTACTTATACCCTGGAGCCGACCTGTGAAGCGGAAGAAGTAGCCCGGCGGATGCTCGAATCGGGTAATATTATCGTTAACGTAGTAAATGCTACTAATCTCGAGAGAAATCTATACTTAACTTTACAGCTGCTGGAGAGAAAGTTACCGGTTATTATCGCTTTAAATATGTGGGATGATACCCGGCATCAAGGAATAAACATCAACCTCGATAAGTTAAGGGAAATATTAGGCGTGCCGGTTATCCCGACCGTGGCTACGACGAGCGAAGGGATAAAAGCGCTCGTGGAAAATATCCCGAATGCATTTTCTCCGGTTAAAGCTGTTATTAATCATGACGAGCGATGGGCTGCGGTGGGTAGAATTATCGAACAGGTCCAACAAGTCACCCACCGCCATCATACATGGCGTGAGCGTTTGGCAGATGCCAGTGTACATCCCTTTTCCGGCACTATCATCGCACTGGTCGTTTTGGCTGCCTCTTTTCTATTAATTCGCTTCATCGGCGAAAGCCTTATTGGTTATGTCTTCGACCCGTTGTTTAATAATCTTTGGGCACCAGTGCTAAACAGGTTAAGTGAGCTCATGGGAGGTGATGGGCTCTTCCACAATATTATTATCGGTAAGCTTATCAATGGCGAAGTAGATTTTGTGCAGTCTTTTGGTTTACTCTCCAGCGGTCTGTATGTTCCCTTAGCTATGGTATTGCCTTACATCGTTTCTTTTTATCTAGTTCTCGGTTTGCTTGAAGACACCGGATACCTGCCGCGTTTGGCGATATTGATGGATACCGTGATGCATCGAGTAGGATTACATGGGTATGCAATTATTCCTACTCTACTTGGGTTTGGATGTAACGTACCGGCAGTTATGGCTACCAGAATTTTAGAAAGCAAGCGGGAGCGGTTTATTGCCGCTACGTTGATCTCAATTGCCGTACCCTGTGCGGCCCTGCAGGCAATGATTTTCGGTCTGGTAGGTGAACGTGGCTGGCAATATGTAGTTATTGTCTTTGGTACGTTACTGATAGTCTGGATTGTTTTGGGATTTATACTTCGTCAAGTCATCAGGGGTTTTACTCCGGAATTACTCATTGAGATACCTCCTTATCGAATACCACCATGGCGAGCGACAATACAAAAGCTATGGATGAGGACGTATGGTTTTTTGGTTGAGGCTGTTCCCATAATTCTCGGTGCGATTCTGGTAATTAATATTTTGTATGTTTTGGGTGTTTTTGAGGCCATTGCCAACTTAACCGCGCCGGTAGTAACAGGAGTTCTCGGTCTTCCCAAGGAAGCCGTTACGGCTTTAATTATCGGTTTCTTGCGTAAGGATGTAGCGGTAGGTATGCTGGCTCCTCTTGCCCTGACCTCAGGACAACTGGTAGTAGGCACAGTAGTTCTGGCGATGTTCTTCCCTTGTATTGCTACTTTTGTCGTACTCTTAAGGGAATTGGGAATAGTGAATATGCTTAAATCAGCCGGAATAATGATTGTGGTAGCACTATTGGTGGGGGGATTATTAAATCTCATACTATAAGAGAATCAATGGAAAATGCCATAAAAATTGAACTGGTTCCGAACCTTGAGCATTGCATCGAGACGGTGGCTAGGAAAAAGCACGCCGAACTAACTAAAATGTTACTTGTTAGTGAAATGGTTGAACCAGAAACAGAAGAAAGACTCTTAACCCTCGGATTATTCTTGAATAAGGCGGATTTTAAAAAGCTACGTGCAGAATCGGAAAAACACCTGGCCCGAGGAGATGAGGTCCGGTTTATTATTTACCTCAATAAAGGCGTCCCAAGATGGGAAATGCACGTAACGTAGATTGTTAAGGAATAAAATGTTATTAAGGGGGTATAGATGATAAGAAGCTTGGGAGATAAAACCCCGAAGATAGCTGATACTGCCTTTGTAAGCGAAGCGGCTTACGTTATCGGGGAGGTGGAAATCGGTGAGTATTCCAGCGTCTGGCCGGGTGCGGTAATCAGAGCCGACTTCGGCAGCATTAAAATCGGTAAAAATACGGCTGTTGAGGATAATTGTGTTATTCATTCCGGAACTCTATCTAACCCCGGATACCGTGAGGAACTGGTTATCGGCGATAACGTGCAGATAGGGCATGGGGCGGTGCTTAACTGCCGGAAAATCGGCAATAAAGTGCTTATCGGTATGAATGCAACCGTTTTGCACGATGCGGAAATCGGCAATTCTTGTATCATCGCCGCCGGCGCCCTGGTGAAAGACGGTGCCAAGATTGAGGACGGTTCTTTTGTCGCCGGAGTTCCCGGCAAGGTTATGGGCAAGGCTACTAAAGAGCAACTATGGTGGGTGGAACAAGCCCCTGAAGTTTATAAGCAGTTAGTTGAGCGTTACCGGCACAATTTATAATAAATCCTTTGGATGCATAGGAGTGTTTAAACCAGAACTGAATTATCCCTAGCAATAAATAGTATATTGTGACTTAAGAAAAAGATATATTAAAGTCTCTGAAGACTTCAATTTTCATCGCCGCTAATATAGATCTAAAAAACAAAATAACGTGTTTTAGACTATGGATATAGTCTCATTTTAGCCTCAATTATAAAAATTTATTTACGATAAACTGAAGCCTAATTTTATCCGACATGCCTAGTTCACGTAGTTGCCATTATCAACGCCTGAACCTTTCATTTCGCAGTTTTTAAAATGGTTCTTCCCAGCGGAATAACCTTTAACTAATGACCATCTCTAAACAGCTCAAAATAATCGCAAAACCATCCGGCTTTTGTTTTAGGTAATTCTCCATCTATCAATATGCCGGTGCCGTTTTGCGTATAAAATTACCGCTTATACTCATTTCTGACATACCGCAGAGGTTAAAAGGAACTCTGTCCGCCTGGGTTTTACAGTTTATCAAAGGTGACGCGAGGTGTGGCCGTTTGGTTTGAAATGCTATATTAGACCAAGAATAGGCGAAAATCCATCATCAGTTTGCCCTAAGTACCTCCGCAAGATCTGATTATAGCCGGCCGGGCCAAACGATTATTAAAGCATAACTATATTAGCAAAATTTTGTTTCCTGAAGACCGGAAAGTTTGTTTCCTTCAGTTGCTGGTTTCTCGGTAAAAGAAAGTTACCCCCGAAGGGGAAAGTTTCTTCATAGTTTCCTGGGAAACTTTCCCGGAAACTTGTTTCCTTGTTTCCTGTAGATAAAATATGGGGTTATCAGTGACTCTGGTTTTAGAACAAGTTATTGAGCAACTTGCCAAACAAAACTGGCTGACGCGGCTGATTAACCTTGCTATTGTGAATTTAGCCGGCGTACCCAGTATCGTCTTCGGTCTCTTCGGGATAAGAGTGTTCGTTTTAACTTTTCCCTTCGGACTATCATTGCTGGCTGCCATTCCGACACTAACTGTTAGGCACTAGTAATGGTGATTACTACTTCAAAGGAAGCCATTTTGGCAGTGCCAAAAGAATACCGGGACGGCAGCTTGGCTATTGGCGTAAGTAGGTGGCTGACTATTAGACATATTGTATTGCCCCAAGCATTTCCGGGAATTATTACTGGAGCGGTGTTAGCTATCAGCCAAGCAGTTTGATCGTATAATCATACGTGGATATAGTATGAATTTAGCTACAATTCTCTAAAAATTTACCTCATTATTTTCGTCGGCGTTGAAGTATAAATGTTTGTTATACTTATTCCCTTTAATATTGTTAGCGGTCGCTAACAATTAGGGCTACCAATATCTGTATAAGGTTGCTAGCAACCTTATACAGATATATAATTATAGAAAAACAGTTAATATTCACCGGAGGTTCATAATGCCAAAATTAAGTAATAAAACGTTAGAGAATATGTTTCCATGTCCGCATTGTGCTAAACATTTCCGTACCCGTCAAGGCCTCTCAGGTCATATTCAATTTAAACATAAACAACAAAAAAACAACTCAACTAATGAACTTATGAATGAGATCGAGGAAATGAATGATATTGTTAAAACAATGGTGATGTTGAAAGTTCCTCAAGCTGAAATAAACTCTGTGATATTAATTAATAAGCGATGGCTTGAGATAAAAGCTTTATGTAGATATTTCAATATTACCCCAAATAATCAAGATTATAAAAATTATGTAATATTTAGTTTAGCTAATAAATAACAGGGCGAAAAAAATACACGATCTATTCCCCGGCTTATTATTAAACTATCAATTATTTCGGAAAGCCTTATTTTCTGCTTTTATCAGTTTCAACCAGGCAGTATGGATAATTCGATATGAAAGCATATCAGGATGTTCCACCATTTCTTCGCGGCCCTTATAATACTCCCACAATCCCAAACTATTACGGGTATATTGAGCTAGATGCTGGAACTGGACCAATTGTTGTTCTGAAGCTTTGATAAGTTCCTGTTTAGTATCCTCAGATATATGCCTAAGAAGTTCATCGGCAGCTACAATAATACTCATCGGCCATTTTCGCCAGGTACTACTGGTCATATCTTCCATATGTCTCAATTATTTAATCTTATTATTCGATTCTATCATTTGTTCTATGTAGCCCATCGGCCGAGGTTGAATAATAACGTCATGTAAAATGAAGGAAATATTGGCATCTCTAGCAACCCGGTCAATTCCTTTTTCACACTCTTTTATTGCGTTAACTCTTAACTGCCCCTTATCCCAGAAAACATACCAAAATGTAGGTTCGAACTTGAAATGATTCAATGGTAAATCAAAGGGATTCATAAATGTGTGCTGTAACCGTTCGATGGTGCTTGCTGAAGCTTGTATTTCCTGTGGTCGGAAAACGATTTCATATCCGAATTTATTCCAAGAAGAGCCGAAAGATTCAACCGAAGTATCATCCAGTAGCCAAGAGGGATCTCTCCCCATTATTTCGGTGTTATAAATTAAACCGAATTTACCCATTTCTACGTCTCTAATATGAGGTAAATAATATTTCCGAGTAATTCTAATTATAGCACAATATGTGCTCTACAAGAACACTATTACCCATTATTTTCTTTTATTATTTTTATGTGCACCAGAAGAACATTATAGGACCCAAGATTAAAGAAGCCCGGAAAAATGCTCGGCTTAGTCAGATGGAATTGGCCGCTCGAATGCAAGTCTTGGGTATCGGTATTGATCGCTCCGCGATAGCTAAAGTCGAAACCGGTAAAAGACCGATTTCTGATATCGAGATTGTAGCGATTTCTGAAATATTAAATACTCAAATAGCTTTACTCTTCGAAGATAGTAAGCAGTGGATCATTCGAGAGAGTAACAAGCAATAACGTCTCGAAGCACAATTATAACAACCGGTGAGACTTCCTGGAAACGCCAAATAACTTGGGTTCAAGAACAGACTATAGGCATAGTCATAAAATCCGGTCTATTGTTATCTTTATTGTGATTGTGATATCAAACAGTATGCCTTCACAGTGTTATCACTAATATTGAGAGTGAATCAGATTTGCTAGAATTCAGGCTTGGCGTAATTAATAACAGTTACTTAATTCTATCCATCAAATTTAATATTTTGACCCACCCAGTTCTTCCATCTTACCAGTAACCATAAATGCTACTCGCTCGCAAATGTTTGTTACTCTGTCAGCGGCCCGTTCCAGATTGTGTGCGACCCAGATAAGTCTTGTAGCACGGGTAACGGTACGCGGGTCCTCCACCATAAACATCAGTAATTCCCGGAAAACCTGGTCGTAAAGGTTATCCACCATATCGTCTTCAGCAATTATTTTTCTTGCGGTTTCAATGTCATGAGTAATAAATGCATCAAGGCTGCATCGTAGCATATTAACAGTTTGCTCTGCCATCCGGGGGATATCGATTAG
>JAFGLR010000069.1 GCA_016927955.1 Dehalococcoidales bacterium | reverse complement strand
ATATAAAATAATCATATTAAATAAATAAGTCTAGTATAGTCTTATAAATTTATATCATTATACCTTCGATTTGTCAATACGCTGGATTATTATAAAAGTAAAATAATTTACCCAAAACCGTTTATTACATAGGTTTAGGCTTATAATTCCATCAGAAAATGTGGTAATATATCTAACAACCGTTTGTATATTTATGAAGGAGTGGAGGTAATTAATTTAATGGGTTCAATAGATTATCAGAAGCAGATGATGGAGTTCGTTTATGTGAATTTACCCGGACCTAAAGAACCGACCGCGGGAATGACGGGTGGCGAATTACTGCACGGCTTCTTAGCGGAACTTTATGATCATCCTAATCCCGAAATCAAGAATTTTGTTAATACGTTAAGCTCCCGTTGGAACGTCATTTATCGGTTTAAATCAGAATAACTAATAATATAATAGCGGGATTTATTTTTTACAAGGCACTTTAAATCCAAAAAATCTGGGTATTGGATATGGTGCCTTTTTGTTTATCAGGAGGTTAGGTGTGACACAGGATAATATTAGTATAAACAGTCTGTTAAGTCTGGTAAATAGAAGAGCTATTGTTACCGGAGCTGCTCAGGGATTAGGCCTTGCCATCACTAAAAGGCTGTCGGAAGCCGGAGCCGCTGTACTAATTACCGATATTAACGAAACTGCTGCCGCTAAAGCTGCCGGTGAGATAAGGGAAACCGGAAAATCAGCCTGGGCATTTAGTTGTGATGTCAGCAGTGAATCTCAAGTCAAAAGTATGGTCGATTTTGCCGTGAAACAAATGGGCGGTGTCGATATTCTGGTTAACAATGCCGGTATTTTCCCGCGTACCGCAGTGTTAGATACTACCGCCGAAAACTTTAAGAAAGTACTGGACGTCAACATCACCGGTACCTTTTTATGCAGTCGTTACGCCGGTAAGTCGATGATAGAACAGGGAAAAGGCGGCAGTATTATCAATCTGGCCTCTATCGACGGGATACACCCGTCTTATCCCGGCATGTCCGCTTACGACTCTTCTAAAGGCGGTGTGATAATGATTACCCGCAGCCTTGCCAGAGAACTGGGGCAATATGATATACGGGTAAATGCTATCGCTCCGGGTGGTATTAAAACGGAAGGGGCACGCGGGTCGATGAGCGGCGGTACCGATAGGCGTCAGCAACTGGTGGAGTTGAAAGAATTTATGGCACGTATGGTATTGGGGCGGATGGGGCAGCCGGATGAAATTGCCCGGGTGGCGTTATTTTTGGCCAGCGAAATGTCCAGCTATATTACGGGTATCACCATTGTCGCTGACGGCGGTTATCTGGTCGGTTAATTCTTAGTTTATATAACATCCTATACCGTAAAAAGGCTGTTATAGTAATTAGCTGCAATTTGGGTAAAATTCTTACGGTAATTTTTCACCGCGTATGGTAGGTTATTCAGGATGTCCCGGGCAGTCATACCGTCGGCACCCTTTTTCACGGCGGCGATATCACCGGCTATACCGTGCATAAAAACACCCATCCGTACTGCTTCTTCAAGTTTAAGCTCCAGGCAATACATTGCGGCTATAGTCCCGTTTAATACATCACCGCTACCTGCCGTGGCCATACCGGCCTGTCCGCCTGTTGTACCACTCGCATTGATAAAAACCTTTCCGTCAGGATAACCGATTAATGAGTGAGGCCCTTTCATTACGACAATGGAATTCAGTTTGCGGGCAGCCTCTCGCAGTACGGCAAGGCGGTCTTTTTCAATATCGCGGCGTTCCTCACCGGTAAGCCGGCTCATCTCACCGAGGTGGGGAGTTAAAATAGTCTTGGCTTTCCGGTACTGGAGAATATCCGTGTCTCTGGCAATGGCAGTGATTCCGTCGCCATCGACTAATAGCGGTTTATCAATTTTTTGAGTCAGTTCGCGCACCAGCTGTTGGGTTTCTTCGTTCAAGGATAAGCCGGGACCGATAACCACCATTTTTACTCTGGCGGCAAGTTCCAGCAACTTATCTTTCGCGATTAGAGCAATACTCCCGGTATCTGTTTCCGGCATCGGCTGGAAAACAATTTCCCGGCCTTTTTTAGCGACCACCGGGGCTATAGATTCAGGACAGGCTAAAAAGACATAGCCGCCGCCAGCTTTTAATACCGAGTAAGCTGAGGCATAAGGTGCCCAGTAATAGTTTGCCGCGCCCGCGATAACCAGTACGGGGCCGTAGTCCATCTTGCTGGTATCCGGTTTTCTTTCCGGCAACGGTGATAAAGGTGTTAATCCGGTTTTAATGGTGGCGGCATTATATAGCGCGGGGGGAAAAGAAATATGACTGATATACAATTTGCCGCCCCGTGCATAGCCCGGATAAAGCAAGTTGCCTATCTTGGGCAGACCGAAAGTGATTGTGTAATCGGCTTTGATTGAGATCCCCATTTCCTGCCCGGAATCACCGTTAATTCCCGAGGCGATATCCAGAGAAAACACTATCTTTTTACTTTTGTTGATGGCTTCAATGACGTCGCGGTAGATGCCTTCGACATTTCTCGCCAGTCCCGTACCAAAAATAGCGTCGACGATGCAATCACTATTCGCGGTATCCTTTTTCATTTTCGTTATGGTACTGACTTCTTTCACCGGAATCGGCAACCCGGAAAGCATATCCAGGTTTTGCCTGGCTGCCCCTTCATATTTGTCTTTTTTAGACAGGAGTAATACCGTTACCCGGGCACCGTCGGAGTGAAGCTTGCGGGCAACCACAAAGCCGTCACCGCCGTTATTCCCGCCGCCGCAGACGACTACGAATTTTTTATTCTTAAGGCCGAACTCTTTTTTAATTACCTGATAAGCGGCATGACCGGCATTTTCCATCAGGGTGGCCGCCGGTTTGTGGTATTTAGTAATGGCGGTGTTATCCATCGCCCGCATTTCAGCTACGGTGGTCACTTTCATTGGCGACCTCCTCTGTTAATCTTCAGCACGGCGGCGCCTCGTATCTTACCCTGCTTGAGTAAAATTAAAGCTTCGTTGGCATTTTCTAAAGGAAATTCTTGGACTTCAGGAACAATCGGAATCTTCGCCGCCAGGGGTAAAAATTCTTCGGCATCACGGCGGGTAATATTTGCAACGCTTTTTACTTCCTTTTCATCCCAGAGTAAACCGGCATAGTCCATGGCCGGAACCGGTGTGCGTTTACGGATGACGGCGACGACCAGCCGCCCGCCTTTTTTTAAAACCCGTAAGGCATCCGGGATAGTCTCGCCGACAGGCGTAAAATCAATCGCACAATCCACCGGATGCGGTGGCTTTTCCTGACTTGTTCCCGTCCATGATGCCCCTAAATCGTTTGCCAGGTTTTGGTGCTCTTCGCCGCGGGTAAAAACGTAGATTTCATGCCCGAAGTATTTCGCCATCTGTAAGACGATATGGGCGGAAGCCCCGAAGCCGAAAAGCCCCAAGGTCTGTCCCGGGTTCATACCAGCCAGTTGCAGGTCGCGGTAGCCGATAGCTCCGGCACATAACAGCGGTGCTGCCTGAGTATCGGTAAACCGCTCCGGTATCGGGAAGGTGAATCTTTCATCAACAGTAGTATATTCGGCGTAACCGCCGTTAGCCTCACACCCGGTGCCACGAAATTCCGGGCAGAGGTTTTCCCGGCCGGAGTTACAGAACTCACATTTTCCGCAGGCCGAATTTATCCAGGCAATGCCGATGCGGTCGCCGGTTTTATACCGGCCTGCACCTTTACCGGTTTTAACTACCCGTCCGATAATTTCGTGACCCAAGATTATAGGTAGTTGTGGCGTTAATCTACCTTCGATTTCATCGAGCTCGGTATGGCAGACGCCGCAGGCAGCCACTTCGACCAGTATTTCACCCGCTTTCGGTTCAGGTACCGGTAAGTCCACCAGCCGTAGCGGCTGGTTTTCTACCGGACCTGTTTGAGATAAAACTAGAGCTTTCATACTAATACTTATTTCAGTGTAATATTCTGATTTCTGTAATGGCTATTATAATCGCTTTCGTTGATTCTGGCTAGAAAAATTCATAACAACGTTTAGTTTAAAATCCTTCCTGTCAGGTTACTAATAGCAAAAAAATTCTCCCTGCATCTGTCTATTAATCTTGGGATGCAGGGAGAACAAATTGCGGTTAAATTATAAAACCGGTAGGGGATTATGAGTTTATCTTTTTCTCTCCCCAACCTGGCAGCCCAATTTCTCAAGTTCGGCAATTACCTTCGACGGGTCCTCTACGTCCAAGTGGATTACGAGGTCATGCTTCTTGGTATCGGGTAAATCGATGAGAAATAGATTCGTAATGCCGATATTTAGTTGATTTATTGCTGTAACGACTTTTTGAATACTAGGCCCTGTATTGCAGTCTCGTACTACGATACGGGAGCCGGGTAATCCGATACCTAATATCGGATTGAGAAGGCGGTAGAAAAAATCGTTGGTTGTACATATGCCTATTACGTTTTCCCCTTCCACCACAACCAAACCGCCGACTTTCTTGGTTTGGGCGAGCGTGACAGCCTCTTCGGCCGTCATATCCGGCGATACGGTTACTACATCACGGTGCATAACTTCCTTGACAGTTATTTTATTCAGGAGGTAACCCAGTTCATGTACGCTAAATGTCGACAACTGAGACGGCCCGGTACGGTCAAGGTCTTCCTTGCTTAATATACCTACCAGTTTACCCCGGTCGATTACCGGCAACCTGCGTATATGGTGCGCATCGATAATCCTGCGGGCGTCAGCCAATGAGGTGTTGCTCGGTATGGAAACTATGTTGGTGGTCATCACATCGGATACAAGCATTTTTGTTATTACCTCCCTTAAAATACCATTTTTCTATCCTGCGGGAAAACTTATTGTATATTAAGTTTTTTCAATTTACCAGTATTATTAAACTTTGTCAAGATATTCCGAGAACATAATTACACATGTGAAAAACTCAATATTAAGTCGGTTATTTTATTAGTAATTTTAGTCATCGCCATCCAGAGGTCTTAACGTCAGCAGCTTCTTAGCTATACCGGGATATTTGGCGATAAAAAGCAGCTCTTCCTCGACTAACGGCTTCTGGGCTTCGACGTTAGCATAACGGACGAGTTCCAGGATCTCTCCGGCCTCTTTGTCATTACGGAAGGAAAGGGACATATCCCCGTTGCTGTGGCCTTCTGCGGCGAAGCCGTCGATAATCTGGTCCATAACGTGACGGAAGCCGGAGATGCCGCTGTACTGTCCGGTGCAGATTTCCCTACCGGTTTCTACCTGTTCCGGTTCACCGCGTCCGAGCTCGGTGAAATCGTATAATTCATAAGTGCCCTTGTCTTTTAAGACGCCGTCAGCGTGAATTCCGGAAGCATGGGCAAAAGCATTCGCTCCTACGCCCGGCTGGTTAATGGGAATCGGTACTTTAAAGGCATAACTGGCGAACTTAGCAATTTTATATGATTTCGATAAGTCAACCGGATGACTGAGTTGATATTTACCGGCGAAATCTTTAGATTTTGTTATAGCCAGAATTACAGCAACCAGGTCGGCGTTACCAGCCCGTTCGCCGATACCGTTAACGGTAGTATTAATATAGGCATCCTGCCCGCCGTCGATAGCCCCTTTGGCGCCGGCGAGCGAATTGGCGACAGCCATACCTAAATCGCCGTGGCAATGCAGTTCCACGGGCATGCCCGTCCCTTTTGCCAGGGCTTTAACCGCTTCGTAAATCGTAAAGGGATTATCATAGCCTAACGTATCGCAGTACCGGATACGGTCGGCTCCGTGGGCTCTACCGGCCAGCCCGAACTCGATAAGCGAATTAATATCGGTACGTGAAGCATCCTCGGCGTTAACCCCGATACTCTCCGCTCCGGCAGACTTTGCCGCATCTACAGCATCGGTCAGTGATTTAATAATGTCTTTAAGGGTGCTTTTACCACCGAATTTTCCCCGCAGCATCTGGTTTGATGTCGACATGGATACATTGATGTGTTTTAATTCCGGTACGCGCCTAAAGGCAGCTTCGACATCTCCTACGGTTGCCCTGACCCAACCGCTTAACCGGATGGGTTTAAGGACGCCTTTTTTAGCCAGCTCCAGATTAGCCTGAAGGTAAAGCCGCTCGTGACGGGTCGTCGGAAAACCAAACTCTGATTGGTAAACACCCATTTCGTTCAAGTAAATATTTATCAGGGTCTTTTCCAGCTTGGAAAGTCCCAGTTTAGCAGTCTGCACGCCGTCCCGGTTAGTCACATCGAATAAGTAAATCTTGCCCATGTTATTGCTCTGTCGTTTAATGCCCCTTTGAATTGTTTATAAGTTAATTATACGATACATCAAGCGGAATATGGTAATATTTACGGATAATATTTATTCATCAAGGATACAATCATGTCTCATATCCGGCCGGATGGAAGGCTGAAAATGCTCAGAGCTTTAGCTTTGCGATGACTGCGTCAGCGACCTGAGAGGTGCCGACGGCATTATCCGGTGATTGGGGTTTGAGGTCATAAGTGACCGATTTACCCTCGGCAATTACTGCCGCAATAGCATCTTCAAGGTTACCCGCGGCGGCGGTTTCGCCTAAATATTTAAGCATCATTACGCCGGATAGCATCATCGCCATCGGGTTGACCTTGTTGAGGCCGGTATATTTAGGTGCCGAGCCGTGGGTCGGCTCGAAGACAGCTAAATCACTGCTCAGATTGGCACCGGGGGCGACCCCTAATCCGCCCACCAGTCCGGCACACAGGTCGGACAAAATATCGCCGTATAAATTTTCGGTGACAATGACATCGAATAACTGTGGTTTTTGTACCAGCTGCATGCACATATTATCGACAATCCGGTCTTCGAATTCGATGCCGGGATATTCTTTAGCGACTTCTCTGGCAACCGAAAGGAAGAGGCCGTCGGAAAATTTCATAATATTCGCTTTATGCACGGCGGTAACCTTGCGGCGGTTATATTTCCGGGCATAATCAAAGGCGAATTTTACAATCTGGCGGCTGCGGGTCTCGGAAATGGGTTTAATACTAATGCCGGAGTCCGGTAAAATCGCTTTCCCGGAGGCTTTAGAGACGAATGTGATTAGATTCGCAGCTTCCGGCGTGCCTTTAGCGAATTCGATACCGGCATACAAATCTTCCATATTTTCTCGCACGATGACGATGTCGATATTCCGGTAAGGAGAAGGAACTCCATTGTAAGTCTTGCAGGGACGCAGGCAGGAATAAAGTCCCAGGCTTTGCCGTAGCGTGACATTTACACTGCGGAAACCGGAACCCACCGGCGTGGTTACCGGACCTTTCAAGGCGACTTTATTTTTACGGATTGACGTCAAAACTTCATCGGGCAGGGGTGTGCCGGCGGTCTGTTGTACGGCCGCACCGACATAGGCAGGTTCCCACTGGAAACTGACACCGGTAGCTTCCAGTACCCGCCGGGTGGCTTCCGTTACTTCCGGCCCGATTCCGTCACCGGGGATTAAAGTAATTTTATAAGTCATATTTTTAATCGCGTTTAAATCTACCGTACTTTTTAATATAGGGGAGTAAGCCGCCTTCATCCAGTATCTTGAGCATTGCTTCCGGAATCGGGCTGAAGGTTAGTGTATTGCCGTTAGTTAAGTTTTTAATCGTGCCGGCTTTCATATCGATTTTAAGAGTATCGCCGTTATTTATTTTATCCGTATCGCAAACCAATACCGGTAAGCCCAGGTTAATAGCATTGCGGAAGAAAATCCGGGCTACTGATTTTGCCAGGATAGCTTTTACACCGGCCATTTTGATGACCAGCGGGGCATGTTCGCGACTGGAACCGAGACCGAAGTTGATACCGCCGACAATGAAGTCACCCTTTTGAACTTTTTTGGCAAAGTCCGGGTCGGCATCTTCCATAACGTGTTTAGCCAATTCCGGCAGATTACTTCGGAGATGAGCGTAACGGCCGGGAATAATATGGTCGGTGGAAATGCTGTCACCGAACTTAAAAGCTTTACCGTTGAGCATCTAGAGCACCTCGCGCGGGTCGGTTATTTCGCCGCGGATGGCCGTTGCGGCAGCCGTCGCCGGACTGGCCAGATATATAAAAGCGTCCGGGCTGCCCATCCGGCCCTGGAAGTTCCGGTTGGCTGTGGACAGACAGATTTCACCGGCGCCGAGTACGCCTTGATGCAGACCGAGACAAGCCCCGCAACCCGGCGGGATAATAATTGCGCCGGCCTCCAGTAATGTCTGGATATAGCCGGCTTTAATCGCCGCCTGTAAAATGCTTCTTGATGCAGGCCCGATAATTAACCTTGTTTGCGGGTGCCGTTTTTTCCCCGCCAGCATATTAGCGGCCAGTTTTAAATCTTCCAGCCTGCCGTTAGTGCAGGTGCCGATAAATACCTGCTGTACTTTGATACCTTGAATCTCCCGTACGGTGGCGGTATTATCGACGGTGTGCGGTTTGGACACCATCGGTTCGAGTTGGGGCAGATTAATTTTAATCGTTTGTTCATATACGGCATCGGTATCCGGCTGTAACTGTTGATAATCCGCCTCACGTCCCTGGGATAGGAGGTATTTCCGGGTAAGTTCGTCCGCCGGAAAAATACCATTTTTTGCGCCGGCTTCGACAGCCATGTTGGCTACCGTTAACCGGTCGGCTACCGGCATGTTTTTCAATCCGCTCCCGCTAAATTCCAGCGCTTTATAAGTCGCCCCGTCGGCACCGAGTTTTCCGATAAGATATAATATCAAATCTTTGGCTGATACGCCTTTGGTAGACTTCCCGGTGAGTTCAATCTTAATTGTCTCAGGAACTCTAAACCAGGTCTCGCCGAGGCCCATGGCTATAGCAATATCGGAAGAGCCCATACCACAGGCAAAAGCCCCCAATGCACCGGCCATTACAGTATGCGAATCAGACCCGACGATTAAATCACCCGGTTTGGCAAATAACTCGGCTACACGCTGGTGGCAAACACCCTCACCGACATCGGAAAGCATCGCGCCGGTCTGTTGGGCAAATTTACGAATGAATACATGGTCGTTGGAAAGCTCGAAGTTAGGACTGGGTGCGGCGTGGTCTAAAAAGAGAGCTGTTTTCACCGAATCGGCCGTTTTTTGAAAACCAGCCGCCTGAAATTGCCGCAAGGTTAACGGACCGGTAGTATCCTGCACAAAAGCGAGGTCGACGCGGGCAATAACGATTTGTCCGGCATGAGCATCGCTATTTGATTTGGCACTCAGAATTTTTTCCGCTAATGTTTTACCCATAACTCAGTATCCGTATTCATTATAGAGATAAGCTATCTTTTAAAGCAATATTATTAGAGGTAAAGAATCCTTTTATGAACATCCTAAAGAATATACATTAGCCTTTTCTTGATTTTCCTTAAAATTTATAATAAATATTGAAATTTATATTATCCATTCTTAAAAACCGTGATATAATATGGTTACGGATTTACATAAAGAGGCTGAAATGACAAATGTAAACCAAAAAGTAGGACTCAAGGGTCTTGAACCGTTCTTCAGCCCGCGGTCGGTAGCTGTTATTGGAGCAACCGATAAGGACGGTGCTGCCGGACGCATCATACTGGAAAACCTGCTGGTATCGGGAGACAGGCGTAAAATCTTCCCGGTGAATCCGAATCATAAAGAAACGTTGAACCTTAAATGTTACTCCTCTGTTAAAGCCCTTCCGGAGCTTCCCGATTTGGTAGTTATCATTACTCCGGCAGAAACTGTGCCCGGTCTGGTTGAGGATTGCGGGAAAAGCGGAATAGCCGCGGTAACAATCATTTCCAGCGGTTTTAAAGAAATAGGGCAGGAAGGCGCAATACGGGAAAATAAAATAGCTGAAATAGCCCGTAAATACAATATACGTGTTATTGGCCCTAATTGTATGGGGACGATTCGTCCCAGTTCGATGTTGAATACCAGTCTAATTCCCCGTATGCCGCATTCCGGCTACGTGGCCTTTTTATCCCAGAGCGGAGCTCTGGGTGCCGGTTTGCTGGACTGGGCTATCCGCCGTAATATGGGCTTCAGTGCCTTCATGTCAATGGGTTCGATGGTCGATGTTGATTTCGGGGATGCTATCGATTATTTCGGTGAAGACCCGGAAACCCGCAGTATTATTATCTACCCGGAGTCATTGGGTAGCGTAAAAAAATTCATCAGTGCCTCCCGTGGCTTCGCCCGTACTAAACCGATTCTCGTATTAAAACCGGGCAAATGCGAGGAAAGTGCCAAGGCAGTCCTTTCCCATACCGGTTCGATGGTAGGAACCGATTTACATTACGATGCTATCTTCAGCCGGGCAGGTATTGTCCGTGTTGAAGAGATGCGGGAGCTTTTCAACGGAGCGGCCATTCTGGATAAAGTGATACTGCCGCGGGGTCCGAATTTAGCCATCATAACCAACGGCGGCGGCCCGGCGGTACTGGCGGTTGATAACTTAATTAACCGGGGTGGTGCACTGGCTACTCTAAGCACGGAAACGATGTCGAATTTGGATAAATGTTTGCCTGCTAACTGGAGCCGGGCAAATCCTATCGATATTCGTGAAGATGCCGACATAGAGCGTTACATCAACGCCGTTAAGGTTACTGCGGGAGACCCTTCCGTAGACGGCCTACTGGTTATCTATACCCCACAGGGTAAGGCCGATGCCACGGATTTGGCCCCGGAAATTATCCGGCTGGCTGGTAAAACGTCGAAACCTTTATTAATGGTCTGGATCGGAGGAGAATCAGTGGCCGATGCCAGGCAATTCTTTGCGGAGAACAGGTTCCCGTCTTTTGAATTTCCCGAAGAAGCCGTAACGACCTATCTTTATATGTGGCAGTACGCCCGGAACCTCGATATGTTATACCAAACTCCGGAGGAATCACCAACGACCGGTGCATCACGGAATCATTTAAAGTCGCTTATAAGTAAGGTTTTACGAGACGGGAGGATTCAATTAAATGCGGAGGATACCGCCAGGTTCCTCAGTACATATCAGGTTCCTACTACGAGGCCTTTTATCGCCGGAACGCAGGAAGAAGCGGTTAGCCTTGCGGTCAGAATCGGTTATCCCGTTTTATTGAAAGTGGCTTCCGATGAAATAATCCATAAAACTGACGTAGGCGGTGTATCAGGTAGGCTTTCCTCTGCCGAAGAAGTAAAACGAGCTTATAAGGAAATAACCGAAAACTTAAATAAATTTAAACCCAAGCTGAAAATCGATGGAATAAGCGTCCATAAATTTATTGATGGATACGACCATGAATTAATTGTCGGTGCTAAAAAAGACGTAATATGCGGTCCGGTAATTATGTTTGGTTTAGGCGGCCGAGAAACCGAGTTCTGTAAAGACTTTGCAATAGGATTGCCGCCACTAAACCAGATGCTGGCGCGCCGGATTCTGGAGCAAACAAGAATCTATGATGTATTACTCCACGGTTCCCGAGTATGGCAGGCGGTCAATATTAAATTGCTGACTGACATCTTGGTCGGTGTTTCCAATCTCATCGTTGATTTTCCGGAAATATTGGAATTGGATATTAACCCGTTGGCGGTGAGTGCGGATAAGGCTATCGCTCTCGATGCACGGATTATTCTCGACCGGGAAATCGCCGAAAATGGTATACCGGAGCACGGACATCTGATGATTTCTCCGTATCCGACTCGTTATATTACTCCCTGGGTAACCAAAGACGGCAGGCAAGTCGTCCTGAGACCGATTAAGCCGGAGGATGAAGGGCTGGAAAGAGATGCCCTGGAGGGGCTTTCGGAAGAAGCCCTGCGTTTGCGGTTTTTTGCCGTACCACGCAAGATTACTCATGAAATGCTGACTCGTTTCTGTAATGTAGATTACGACAGGGAGATGGTTATTATCGCTGAGTATAATGCCCCGGAAAAACGCCGAAGCGTAGGGAATAGTCGTTTGTTCGTAGAAACCAACGGTCAGACCGGCGAGTTTGCCGTTTACGTTGCCGATGATTTCCGGAACGTCGGTCTGGGTTTGAAATTGATGGATACGATAATTGGTATTGCCAGGGAAAAGAATCTAACAAGCATTTATGGTATCACGATGAATGAGAATTTAAGTATGATTAACCTGGCCCGGCGTCTGGGGGCGGCTATTTCGAAATATAACGAAGACGAAGTCAGGATGGACCTGGAGTTATAATCCTGAATAATGAATGTATATATCGGCACGTCCGGTTGGTCTTATCCCAGAGGCGAAGGAACCTGGAACGGTAATTTTTATCCGCCCGGTAAAATAAACGAACTTGAATATTATTGCCGGTTTTTCCGTACCGTGGAAGTAAATAGTTCATTTTACCGGCCGCCGGCTCCGGCAATGACGGCAAAGTGGGCCCGGCAGACACCGGACGGTTTCCGGTTTGCGGTCAAACTATGGCAGAAATTTACCCACCCGCAAATGTTCGAAGCAGCGACCGGGGAAGCGGCACTCATTTCTTCTAAGGATGTCATTCTTTTTCAGAGCGGTATCGAGCCGCTGGTTAAAACCAGCAAACTGGGAGCTTTGCTGGCACAATTTCCGCCGAGCTTTAAAAACAATAAGTCAGGTAGGCAGTTTCTGGATGCGGTTATCGCTGCTTTTAGAAAATATCCTCTCGCTATTGAACTGAGGAACCGCAGTTGGAGTGATGACCCGGCAACGGCGAGTTTCTTCCGTGAAAATAATGTAGCCTGGGTACAAATTGACGAACCAAGGTTCTCTTCATCAGTTGCCGCGGAATTACCGGTTACGGCTGATACGGCCTATTTCCGTTTTCACGGTCGTAATGCAGCGGAATGGCGGCACGGCAATAATGAAACCCGCTATAAATATATGTATTCGCCGGAGGAAATTACGGAGCTGGCTCAAAAGTTGAATGCTGCCGCACAGCAGACTAAACTGACTTTCGCCTTTTTCAATAACCACTGGAAAGGCTGGGCACCCCGTAATGCAGTAGATATGATGAAAAGTTTGGGGCAGCCGGTTAACGAATTGCCCGGATTCGGGGCCGGTCTATTTCCCTCGGAGTAGATTCCCGTATAAAAGCGACTCTCATTCCGTATAATCAGACAACTAAAAAAAATATTTAAAATGTATTGTTTTCAAATATTTTACCGCATTATAATTAAATAAACGAGGGGGGCAAAAGGGATTTTGTTCCGTTTGAAGGCTTAGTTATTCTTTAGTGGCTTCATAACCAGAAACTGCTTTAGAAAATAATATAACGAGTACGAAATGGGCTTGTATCACCCTTGAGCTTGTCATGAAACCGGAAAAGGGACAACAACCAGATAGCCACGACCTGAAACATTTTCACGGTGAAGCCGCTGCATCCTCAATAGAAAATGCCGGAGCCGCTTATCAAGCCCCGTCATTAATAGCGGCAGGGGCATCAGCACAGGAAGTAGCTTTTCTCAGTATATTAACTAATTTGCTATTTTCTATCGTTTTAATTAAAATACCGTCCATTCTAGATGCCCGGCGGTCCTTAAAGCGGATAGTTATGATATTTTCCTTTTTAAATATCATTAGCTGGATACCGCTTATTATTGTGCTTTTTTTCTTCGGTAAAGTCGCTCCGGTTTGGCTAATCGTGTTATGGTTCGTCAGTTTAATTCCCATCCAGTTGACTGGGCCCTTGCGTGATAACTGGCTGGCGGAGAGACTCCCTGTGAGGACAATGGGACGGTACCTTAGCTTACGTTCGGCACTTTCCGGATTTATTTTTATAAGTGCCTTCTACGTTATGGGCTACATTCTCAGTGTATCGGGAGGTCAGATATTTAAAGGTTATGCCATCGTATTATTTCTTTCCTTTACCGGAGCGGTAGCCTGTTTTATTTTGTTTAAAGGTATCCGGCAGCCGAAAAATGAAGCGAATAGTCCTACCGCAGAAACGTTTAATTTCATGGCGTTCCTGAAAGCTGCCCGGCATGGGGCACTGGGTAAATTTATTCTTTATGTTTCGATGGTAAGCTTTTCAGTTTGCCTTTGCAGTGCTTTCTTTTCTGTTTATATGCTGCGTGATTTACAGTTCGGTTATATGGCCTATGCTATTGTGGTATCGAGTGAGTTTTTAGCCAGGATTGTTAGTCTGGCATTCTGGGGGAAGCTGGTTGACCGGTCAGGCAGTATGAAACTAATGAAAATCAGTTCCATGTTCATACCTTTCATACCGGTGTTATGGTTATTCTCCTCCAATGTTGCCTATCTGGTAATGGTACAATTACTTTCCGGAACTGTATGGGCGGCTTTCGATTTATCTAACCAGACGTTTGTTTATAAGGAAGCCCCGCACGAAAAACGGCTGCGTTATATTGTTTATCAAAAGAGTCTGACCACTTTCGCGATGGCCTTAGGAGGGTTAGTGGGGGCTCTGGTTATTCCCTTTATGTTACCGATATTCGGTAACCAGATATTAGGATTATTCCTCGTTTCCGGTATCTTACGGTTAGTCGTTGTAATTAGTATGTATCCGAGACAGAGTAAAAGCATTAACGAGATAGTAAACGAACCGGCTGTAAGTGAAAAAACACCGCGCCAAAGAACTCCGGTTTACGTATCGCCCCGCCTCGGTCTTTATTATCAGCCGGAACGCTGGGTAAAAGAACCCGTAATACCTGAACCTAGATTTATCACGGTAACTTCCGCTACAGATATCTTAATGCCGAAGGGTGCATATTACCGCCCTAATGAATGGCCGGAGTATATCAAGCCGGCGAAAAAAATGGCAGCAGAGAAAATAATACCTCCGGGACGGGGTATTTATTATCAGCCGGCGGAATGGCAGGAATTTATTAGGCAGACCTCGGTTTGCCATACTCCGGTTTGTCTCTCTGATCTCGAGAGAGTTATGCAGCAACCGTTACATGTAGTCAGGCCGCCGAAGATAAAAACACCGGTGACTGCTCTGGCTTAGCATTATTTACTTCAGCGTATCCAGAAATGAATTAAATTTACGAATAGCTTCTTCACTACCGGAAAGCCCTCCGTCTTTTATCGTTAATCCCCAGTCGGCCAGCCCGCACTGGCATTCGGGGCGTTCCGGGCCGGGTGTCCAGTCACGGCAGTCCTTTGGCCGGAACGTATGAATGGCACAGCCGGTTGTTTTACTGCCCGGTTTTTCTCTCAGGAAAATACAGCTACCTTTTTGATGAAGAAAGAGGAAGCTATCGCTTCCCGGCCACCGCGGGTCAGTGTATTTCCTCAAGAATTCCGTTAAATTAATTCCAAGTTTTTCAGCGATATTCCGGGCTTCCCCAACGGTTACTCTGACCTGGTATTTCCGGCAGCAAACTCCGCAGCGAAAACAGGGTAAATTATTATTTTCTATCGTACTCATTTTATTTATTTACTTTCCGGAATATTTTACTATAATTATTCCGTTTAGTCTGCTTATAACTCGGAAGTTCTTAAAAATACGTATGCCAACCGGGTCAATCTAAGTATGAATACTGATGTAATAAAGGCAATCGAACAATTATATTAATGGTAAAGAGTGAATATCAGAAAGTGAGTACCAGTGGGGTGGAGGTTGGGTTGGCAATATAGGGACAGGATGTATCCTGTCCCTATATTTTTAGCTAGAATTTGAATCCCTTTTCTTTGAATAAGCGTATGCAGGCTTCGACGGCTTCGGGGTCGTACAGGGAGCCTTTCCCCTTGGTAATCTCTTCCAGTGCTGCCTCAATGCCAAGCCCGGGACGGTAGGGACGGTGAGATATCATCGATTCCACGACATCAGCAACAGCCAGGATTCTGGCCCCCCGGCTTATCTCCTTATCCTTTAACCCTCCGGGATATCCGGAACCGTTTAGTCTTTCATGATGTTGTAAGACCCACCGGGATAGTGGAAATGGAAACTCGATATTTTTTAAGACATCGAAGCCAATCTGGGGGCGGGATTTAATCAGTAAATATTCGATTTCATTCAGTTTACCCGGTTT